>JAGVIJ010000036.1 GCA_020056125.1 bacterium
CAATTTTCAACCTTGGGATTAGACCAGGGGGTCTTGCAAATGGAGAATCATTTGAGCGCCAAAATCCGCATTTTTATTTTATTGATTGCTTTGGGGGTTTTGATCTCGCTCGCGATTGCTTGGTTTGTTTCGGGTATATTGGTTCGCAATATATTAAAATTGCGTAAAACCATGGACGTGGCCGCGGCCGGGAATTTGAGCGTTAGGAGCGAGGTTAAATCCAGCGACCAAATCGGCGAGCTGGCTAAGAATTTTAATTCCATGCTGGAGCGCTTGACGCACACTGAAGATTACATAGCGAATATTCTTAAAACCGCGCCCATCATGCTGCTTGTTACGGACGAGACCGGTAAGATCAATCGGATTAATGTTGCGGCTTTGCGCGCGCTGGGTTATCAAGAGACAGAAATATTGGGACAAAGGGTTGAGAGGTTTTTGGCTTCATCTGCCCCGGCCGGCACTTTAACCGATTGGCTAAAGAGATTGAGCGCTACGCATTTGGCCGGAGAAAATAAAATTGAAAATATACGTTCGGTTTTAAAAACTAAGAACGGAGAGACTGTCCCCGTGGTTTTGTCCGTGGGTATTGTAGATGGCACGGAGTCTCCGCGAGGCTTTGTGTTTGCGGCCAAGGATTTACGCGAATTGGCGGAGTATGCGCGCCAGCGCTTGGCAAAAATTACGCCGGTGTTGCAAAAAGTTTCGACCGGAGATTTTTCACAACAGCTCGAGGTGAGCAAAGATAAAGATGAATTTACCGAACATTTGATCGCATTGAATGCCACGATTTCAAACCTGAAAGAGCTGTATGACGAAATCAAGCAAAAAACCCACGAGCTGGAAGCGCAGAATAAAAAATTGGAGCAGACGCGTGTTGAGCTGGAGGCGGCGCGATCCAATTTGGAAGAAAAGGTCGCGGCGCGCACCAAGGAGTTGGAGTCGGCCAAAGAAACTTTGGAACAAAAGGTCGCGGAGCGCACCGAAGAGCTTTTGAAACTCAATGAAAAGTTGGAACAGGAGGTGGCGGCTCGCACCGGAGATTTGCAAAGCAAGCTATCTGAATTGGAAAGTTTCAATAAATTAATGGTGGGCCGCGAAATTGAAATGGTTAAACTCAAAGAGGAGTTAGCCGATTTAAAAAAATCTTTAAAGAGCTAATTATCATGTTGTCGGATAACGCGCCGTCTTCATCCCAAACAGGTTTAACATCTGAACAGAGTCAGAACGCGCTTTTGAATCTCTTGGAAGATTTGCAAAAAGACAAGGAAGATACCATGTTACAGCGCCGCGCCATGTTGAATATTGCGGAAGATGCGTTAAAAGCGCGCGAGGAGTTGGCAAAAAATAATTTGGAATTGGAGGTATTAGGAGGATTAATCCAACAATTGGGCCAGAGTTTGGAGATGGAGTCAGTCATGAAAAATATCGTGACCGCTTTAAGAAAGTTTTTTCCTTCCACGGTGATTGCATATTATACGGCGCAGTGCGGCGGAGCGTCGGGTGGCCACACTATCTATATAGATGCTCCCAAAAAATTAAACGCGCAATATTTGGGCGCCATCGAAGGCAATGTGCTTTTGGGTTTGGAAACTTTGTCGGAGTTGGTTGACTTTAGGCGGCAATTAAAATTATCGGATCCAACCAATTTGCAATTTAAATTGTCCGTTAAATCGGAAACTGAAACTCAAGAGGGCATGCCGTCTTCCATGATGAATCTGCCTTTGGTGGTGCCGCATGTCATGGGCGGAATTATAAATTTATCTTCGGCTGAACAGCAAAGTTTTGATCAGCACAGCCTGCAGATCATTGCCATGGTGATTGATGGCGCGACAGCTACTTTGCAATCTTTACAAAGTTTAATCGCGTCAGAGCGAGAACGTTTTTTGGATTTATTGGAAAAGGTGGGCGGCGCAGTTTTGATTTTTGAGGCCTCGCGCTGTATTCGATCGGTCAATCCGTTGATGCAAACTCTATTGGGAAAAGATCGGACAGTAACCAGGCTGGAAGAAGTTTTAGAAATATTACAACCGCGATTCAAAGTTCAAGGCGCGGCGCAAAATCAATCCATGGATTTACAACCCATCATCGACAAGGTTTTAACCGAGGCGCAAGCCTCCTATCAAGCCGAGGTTCAATTGGATAATAAATATTTTCAAATTTTCGTGATTCCTATGAGCGATTGGCAAGCCAAAGACATGGGCGGAGCCATCGTGTTGCACGACATCACCACTTTGAAAGAAATCGATCGCATAAAAACCGATCGGCGCACCCATCACTTTTTATGTGGCTATCCCACTCGGCGGTATGCAAGCTAGCAAAGGCGAGCGGGGATTGGCGGTTGAAGGCGAGTCGATTTTAGATGGGCGGAATAACTGATGTGAGATACACAGCCGCTCCGATATATAAAATTAAAAAAACTCCGACCGCCCATAAAAATGACATTTCAAAATCAATAATGGCCGGTAACATAAAATAGAGCCAGATGGCCAATCCCATGACTAAACAGGCGATGATAATAGAGGTAAGCATAGATAGGGTAGGGGCTAGCCAAAAATCAGTTAAAAGGGTAGGCTGACTGCCATATGGAAGTGAAATTAACTAGTCAGGCGGAGCGAATTTTGGCTATTTTAAGCCCAAAAACTCCGGATGCGGCGCTTGACCAAGCGGCTAAAATCACAGTGGATGACACGGTCAGTCGCTTTTCTTTTCTCTACGAAAAGATCCGTAATGTTGTTGATTATAAAGACGAACACCTGATTCGTAAAGGGGCGATTTTGCGCATTTTAAGACGCCAATTGTTATTGGAAACCAAGCCCGAGGTTATAGCCGATCGGCTGATTCGAGAATTAATCAGCGCGCGTTATTTGCCCAACGGCGCCATTGTCGAATCCGCGATTGAGCAGGTGGCCGGGTTGGTGCGCAAATATTTGGCCGTGCGTAAAATCGGCGCCGGTTCAGAGCGCCACTTGAGCTGGCTTTTGGGGTTGGTGGCCGTGGAGATCGAAGAGTGTTTGGTGGATCCGGCGGAGGAGCGAGCATTTTTAACTTTTTTGTTTGATCGGCTGAAGGATTCCATCCATGTGCGAAATTTTAATTTGGATGAACATGAATTACATTTGCAAATTTATATCGCTTGCCATCGCGCGCTGGTCAAAGCGGATGATGAAATGTTGGGTTATAAATTGTTGCGGATTTATTTGCCGGAGTGGCTCTCGCCGCAAGAGTGGCAAGAACAGCCGCGGCCGGTGGCTGAACGCTTGGTGGCTGTGGAACGGCGGATTAAATTACAGTTGAGCCATGTTTTAGCGCATAAATTTTTACGCGCGGTCAAACCTTGGGGCGTATCTTTGGGAATTTTGCGCCGCGTGCTTAAAAATAATCCGGAACGCGTGTCCGAGTTTTTAGAAAAGCCCGAAGCGCTGTATCGACAAATTGAGCAGAGAGCTGAAGCGGGATACGCCGAGGCTAAAACCAAATTGCGCCGCGGCACTTTTCGCGCCATGATTTATTTATTGCTGACTAAAATGCTGGTGGCCATACTTGTGGAATTGCCGCTCGAATGGTTGTGGTATGCGCGCGTGGATCATTTTGCGCTGGCCGTGAATTTATCGTTTCCGCCGATTTTAATGTTTTGGGTCGGCTTGCTGATCAAGGTTCCGGGCGCAAATAACACTCAGCGTTTGATTGACGGGGTGAAAAAACTTTTGGGGGATGAACCTTTGAACGGCCAAGAAATTTTAGCGCCTACGCCGCGCACCAAAGCCAAGAAGTTTTGGTTCACCTTGGTTTATGCCGGGGCGTTTTTAGTGTCATTTGGTTTGATCGGCGCCATACTTTCGGCCATTGATTTCACTTGGATTTCCATTGTGATTTTCGTATTCTTTTTGTGCGTGGTTAGCTTTTTCGGTTATCGCCTGCGGCTTACGGCACGCGAGGCTGTGGTGATTGAGGGCAAACGCCGAACTTTGGCTGTGATCGCGGATTTTTTCTTCCTACCCATTTTGCGCGCCGGAAAGTGGCTCTCCATCAGCATCAGCCGCATCAACATTTTTATTTTCATTTTTGATTTTATGTTTGAGGCGCCATTCAAAATGTTTTTGGCGGTGTTGGAAGAGTGGTTCGCCTTTATGCGCGAGAAAAAAGAAGAATTGCAATGAAGATAATCAAGACGCCGCATGGCGAATTAAAGACGCCGTTCTTCATGCCCATTGCCACGCAGGGGGCGGTGAAGACGCTATCCAGTTTTGATGTGGAACGCTTGGGCAGTCCCATTCTTTTAGCCAATACCTATCATTTATATTTGCGGCCGGGCATGGAGGTAATGACCAAGTTTGGCGGTTTGCATAATTTTATGTCTTGGCCGGGAGCAATCCTGACCGACTCGGGTGGGTATCAAGTTTTTTCTTTAGCCAAGATGCGCAAGTTGAGCGAGCAGGGCGTTGAATTCGCGTCGCACATCGATGGCTCGCGGCATTTATTGACGCCGGAAAAATCAATCCAGATTCAACAGAATTTAGGCAGTGATATTGTGATGGTGTTGGATGAATGCACGCCGCCGTGCATGCCGCCGGATGAATTGAAATTATCCGTTGATCGCACCACGCGCTGGGCCGAGCGTTGCAAGATTGAGTTTGAAAAAGGCCGAGTCGCGTCGAACAATCCGGGCGCGCAATTATTCGGCATCGTGCAAGGCGGCACTGATGTGGAGTTGAGAAAAAAACACGCGGAGAATTTGGTGAAGATTGGTTTTGATGGATATGCCATCGGCGGCTTGTCCGTGGGCGAACCGTTTGCGGATGCGTTGCGCACCGTGGAGGCGTTGAATAAAATTTTACCGCAAGATAAGCCGCGCTATTTTATGGGCGGCGGCCAGCCGCATGAGATTGTGGAATATGTGAAGCATGGTGTGGACATGTTTGATTGTGTTTTGCCCACGCGCAACGCGCGCCACGGTTTGCTATATCGTTTTAAACACACTGATTTAACCCAGCCGGATTTTTATGAGACGATCCACATCACCAACGAAAAGTGGAAGTCGGATCAAACTCCGCTCATGGATGCACAGCCCGGCGATCCAATCGCCGAGGAGTTGTCGCGCTACTCGTTCGCGTATCTGCGCCACTTGTTTGTTTCCGAAGAAATATTGGGTCAGCGTTTGGCCACGCTCATGAATTTGCATTTTTATCTTGAGTTGTTAGAGCGTCTGCGCGCTTGACCGAGAAAATTTTGGGTGATAAGTTTTTGATCCAACGCAACTTTCAAAAAGGAGCAATACCGTGGGAGATTTGCAACCAGATTCGACGCAGAACTGCCAGCTCATAGTTCTGGCTTGCACAGAGTTCTGTCTGCAAGGCGCTTGGAATTTGGCTCGGTTCATCGAACGGGAGTTCGGCAAAGCGGTCAAGTACGATTTGCTGACCGTGCCCGGCGCTTGCCATCGGCTGGTTCGCGAAGACGGACTGCCAAGATTGCTAAAAGATGGTTTTCCGGACGACAGGGGCTGGGAAGGCGTAACCGAAGAGTATCTGCTTGAATCCGATGATCGAAGAACGGTCGCGTTGGATGACCTGGGTTTGGCCATCGACTGGCATCATCCCGATGCCTTGGTCTTGATCCAGCATAATAACTGCCAGCGCTATCACACGACTATGACCTTTGAGTCGGTGGCTGCAGAGTGCCAAGTGCTGGCCAAGGATCTCAAGGTCGCGATCCAGATCGTGCGCGAGCGTTTTCCTAAACTCCATGTTTTGGGTTGCATGGCGCACATCGATGCGGTTCTGGGTACTACGGAACTGACCCAGGTGTTCGACTCCGCTGATTCTGCGAAGCGCTAGCCCCATGTTTCGGTTCTTCCTCTTGACCGGTGAGATATTCTCCCGGTTTTTTCTTGCGCAACTTTGGTAAAAAGTATAAAGTTTATAGATATGCATCAATGTAAAGCTCTCCTCATCCAATGTATGGATTTTCGTTTTATGCCGGGCATTCGCGAATTTTTGGATCAAAATAATTTAACCGGCGATTGCGACTTGGTGTCAGTGGCCGGCGCCATTAAAAGTTTGGTGGATCCAACCGCGCCCGCGGCTGAACGGGAATTTATTTTAAAACAAATCAACCTGTCGCACGCTCTGCATGAGACCAAACAAATCATCTTGATGAATCATTTGGATTGCGGCGGGTACGGCGGATCAAAGGCTTTTGCCACACCGGAGGCGGAACACGAACGCCACCAGGCTGATTTGCGGCAGGCGCGCGATTTGATTCGGCAAAAATATCCGGAGTTGGAAGTTAAACTAGTTTTGGCTAAACTCGGAGAACAACAGCATGTCGCATTCGAAACTTTGGATTGAGCGGGCGGATTTGTTTTGTCAAAAAATCCGCGAGTTGCAAAAAATACACAGGTCGCAAAATTGGTGGCCGTGTTTGGTTTCACCAGAGCGCCAGAACACCAGAGCGCCAGAACATTTGTTTAAGAATCGGGCGTTTGAAGTGACGCTGGGTGCGATTTTAACTCAAAACACGGCATGGAAAAACGTGGAGAAGGCGCTGGCTTGTCTCACGGAAAAACGGCTGACGGATCCGACGGCGATTCTTAATGCCAATATGCGAACGCTGGAGAGTTGTGTGCATGCCTCCGGATATTACAAGCAAAAGGCTCGGAAGTTGCGCACGCTGGCAAAATTTATAATTGATGAGTGCGGCGGTGATTTATCTAAACTTCAAAAAGACGAGCGAGCGCGCGAGAAGCTGCTTGGCATTTGGGGCGTGGGGCCGGAAACCGCGGATACGATTTTGTTGTATGGTTTGGATCTGCCGTATTTTGTAGTGGATACTTACACGCGGCGTTTGCTCTGTTCTCTCACCGGTTCGGAACATTGGAAAAATTGTTCTTATGACGAAGTGCAAAAATTTTGCGCGCACGCAATTCCAAAATCCGTCGCGTCTTGGCAAGAGGCGCATGCGGTCATTGTGGAGTGGGGGAAGATGCTTTGATGTGCATGGGATTCCAGGTCAGAGGCAGGCCGCAATATTGAGAGTAAACAGAAAGTTAGAGCGAATGGAGATTTGAAAAATAATAAAAATAAGTTTTTTACCACCCACGGATATTTGCCGATCGGCAAAAAGTCATGGGAGACTAATTTAATTCTAATTGTCGATATAAATAAAATTTTCTCACTTCCTGTTCACGCCGACCTAGATTCGGGACGATATATACATCCACACAGGATGAAATTCGCAAATCAGATGCCATGTTTAAGATTTCGTTTTTGCAGTCATGTGGGTATGCGTAAAGACTTTTTTGAAGCTTAAAACCACCGATGCTTTTTAATAGATATTGGAATTTTCTGCGCGAACCATTTTTTTCCGGTATATCGAAACAGATGAGCCTCCAAAAATGATCCCAGCGCAACGCGGTAATATTTTTTAATTTCTTTTTGGCAAATCGAACGAAGCCTTTATTTGTTATATAAATTCTCGAGTGTTCGTCTTCTTCGTCATATTCAATATAACCATGCAGTTTTTGTTCATGTAACATTTGTTTGATCCTCCATGCGCTATATTTGGCGAAACACTTAAATAGCTTATCCGCTGTACGACCCTGGGAAATTAATCCTACAATCGTAACTAATGCGCCTGTGCCCAAGACGTCGTACAGCATGTCGCTGAGACTTTTAATTTTATCTTTTGTTTTTCTCTTCATAACCTCCTCTATATACCGCTGCAGTAAAAATTTTGTTTTGTCAAGTTCCGCTAGTTTAAAACAAATATTGACCCATGATTTTTCGCCGATCGGCAAAAAGTTGTGGCTGTGGATAAAATTAGGGCTACGTCTTAATAGATTTGGTGGCGTAACTATACGCTTGGGCGCAATTATGCCTTGTTTAAAAATCAATTTGAGAAGGACGAACCTCAGAAAATCCAATCAAATCTTGGCAAGAGGCGCACGCGGTCATTGTGGAGTGGGGGAAAGTGAGATAATCTTTAATTCATGTCCGATCTCCTCCAGGGTTTGAACGCAGCGCAACTTAAAGCCGTGACCCATGAAAAGGGGCCGCTTTTGATTGTGGCCGGCGCAGGTACAGGTAAAACCACGGTGCTGACCAAGCGCTATGGCTGGTTTCTGCTGGAGCGCGGATTAAAAACCGACAATATTCTGGCGCTGACTTTTACGGAAAAGGCGGCACAGGAAATGGAGGATCGCGTGCTCCAACTCCTTCCAAACGGCGCGTATGATTTTTGGATTTCAACTTTTCATAGTTTTTGTCAGCGCGTGCTGGAGCGTTATGCCTTGGAAATCGGTTTGCCTAATCGTTTTAAGATTTTAAATGAAACTGACGCTTGGCTGCTTTTGAAGCGGCATTTGGATGAATTGTCGCTGGATCATTATCGGCCGCTGGGCAATCCGATTAAATTTTTATCAGCTCTGCTCAAGCATTTTTCACGCGCCAAGGATGAAGGCGTGCGCGCTGAAGATTATTTGGAATATGCGGAGAACGCGGTGCTGGATGGAGATGCGGAATTCGTGACCGGCGAGCGCAAGCGCCTCAAAGAATTGGCGGATTGTTATTTTGCGTATCAGCGTATTTTGCGCGCGGAGAATTGTTTGGATTTTGGAGATTTGATTATTGAAACTTTGCGCTTGTTGCGCGAGCGGCCGGCTGTGCTCAAGGCCTTTCGCGAACAATTCAAGATTTTATTGATTGATGAATTTCAAGATACTAACTGGGCGCAATATGAGTTGGTCAAATTGCTGGCCGGTCCGGAAAAAAATATTACGGTGGTGGGGGATGATGATCAGGCGATTTATAAATTTCGCGGAGCATCGCTCGCTAACATTTTGCAGTTTCGCGATGATTTCCCGGAGGCGGCTACCGTGGCTTTGGATCAAAATTATCGTTCCAAACAGGAAATTTTGGATACGGCCTACGGATTCATTCGCAAAAATAATCCCTATCGTCTGGAGGTAAAATTGGCTGACACGGGTTTGAGCAAGGCCTTAAAAGCTTCGCGCGGCTCGGGCGCTCAAGTGGCGGCGCGCTGGTATAAAACTTTGGATGATGAGGTGAACGCCGTGGTGACGGAAATTAAAAATTTAAAACAGTGCGAAACTGATTTGACTTGGAATGATGTGGCGATTTTGGTGCGCTCCAATGACGGGGCGTTGCCGTTTCTCGCGGCGCTGGAAAATCAGAGTATTCCATTTTGTTTTTATGCTTTGCGCGGACTTTATGCCAAACCGCTGGTGGTGGATATTATTGCTTTTTTGAGCCTGTGCGATTCATGGTTTGATTCAACCAATGTTTGGCGTGTGCTGACCGCCGAAGGTTGGGGAGTGAGCGCGGCGGAGACTGCGGAAATTATTCATTACGCCAAATTGAAAAGCGTCGGCTTGTGGCAGGCTTTGAAGCAGGCTAGCGTTATCAATAATCTGGGAACCGAGGCGCGCGTTAAAATTCAAACGTTGGTGCCTCAAGTCGAGTCGCTGATAGAATTGGCGCGGCGCGAAACACCGCTTCGTTTATTGCAGACGGCATTGGAACGCACGGGTCTCTTAAGCCAAATTTTGAAATTGCCCGAAGCTAAAAAAATTGAAGCCATAAATTTGTTAAATTCTTTTGCCAGCCGGATCAAACGCTACGAACAATCTTCGAGCGCGCCCACGCTGCATGATTTTTTGGAGGAGCTGCGTTTGGAGATTGAAAGCGGAGAAGAGGGCGCCTTGAGTTTTGATCCGGAGGCCGGACCGGAGATGGTCAAAGTCATGACCATCCACGCGGCCAAGGGACTGGAGTTCCGCCACGTGTTTGTGGTGTCTTTGGTGGATCAGCGTTTTCCCACGCGAGAACGGAGCGATGCCATCCCTTTGCCTGATGGTTTGACTAAAGAGCAAGTGCCCGTGGGCGTGACGCATTTGGAAGAAGAGCGCCGATTGTTTTATGTGGCCATGACCCGAGCTAAAGAGACGCTGACCTTAACCGGCGCAGCGCATTACGGCGGAGTGCGTTTGAAAAAAGCGTCCGTGTTTTTTAAGGAGGCGGCTGTGGCGCCCGAAGAAATCGCGGCGACTTTGGATCAACAGATTTTTTTGCGGCCGCCTGAACTTGAATCGCGGCCTGCTGAATTGAAAGGTTTTTTCAGTTTGAAGCGGCGTTTTTCTTTTACCCAACTGGCTGCGTTTCGCAACTGCCCTTTGCAATACAAAATGGCGCACGTTTATCGCGTACCGGTTTTAGGTTCGCATCAAAGAAGTTTCGGCCAAGCCATGCACTTGACTTTGCGCGAGATTTTGGAGACGCATGCTGAACGCGGCCGCGCCAAACAGGCGGACTTATTTGATCGAATGTCGAATATCGAATGTCGAATGTCGAATAATGAAGATCGAAATTCGAATTTGCGCGTGACCTTAGACGAGGCTCTGACCGTGTTTGAAGAGCGCTGGCATGAAAATGATCAATGGTATCAGGATCGGAAAACATACGATGAGTATAAACAGCGGGGCAAAGAGGCGGTAAAAAAAATGTGGGGGATGTGGAATTTGCATCCGCCCAAAGTGCTGACTTTGGAACGGGGATTTGATTGGAAGTTGGGCGAGCATTCGCTCAAGGGTGCAATTGATAGGATCGATGAGCTCCCGGATGGCGGCGTGGCGATTTATGATTATAAAACCGGTACGCCCAAAACTTCAGATAAATTGGAAAGTTCAGATAAAGAACAATTGAGGATTTATCAGTTGGCCATGGAGGCGCAGGGTTTGCGCGTGGGCAAACTGGCTTATATTTATTTACAGAATTGCGAAGAGGCCGAGGTCAAAATTTTGCAAGGCGAGGAGCGGCAAGATTTTGAAGATGAGGTGCGCGAGCGCATGGACGAAATTTTGGCGTCTGATTTTCCGGCCAAACCATCGTCGCATACTTGCCGGTATTGCGATTTTAAAAATGTTTGCGAATTTAGAAAATTATAATGCAATCAATTAAAAAGATCATTCCGCAATTTTTAGCGGCGCATGGTTTGGCCCAGCCGCTGCGCGCGCGCCAAGTGGTGGCGGCCGCGGTATTGGTGTTGGAAAAATTGTGGGGGCCGGAACGCGCCGCGTATATTGAGCCGCTGTCGTTTAAGGAGGGTGTTTTGAAAATGCAATCGGCTTCAGCCGCAGCCGTGCAACAATTGAAACTGGAAGAGACGCGCTTTATAAACGAGCTGAATCGCCACTTGGGCGAACGCGCGGTGTTCAAAATTTATCTTAAATCCAAAGGATTCTGAATTGTGTGTTAAAATATAGTTCTGTATATGACTTTTAAGTTGTACATGATAGTCATGGCTGTGGCCGCTGTTTTGTCGTGGATCGCGTGGACCACCATTATCATCAACACCAATCCGGCTGAAGCGGGGATCGGCGGTTTTGTGATTTTTTATTTAACCTTGTTGCTGGGTCTGATTGGTTTGCTGACCATCCTGGGTACGGCGTATCGCGTATTGATTTTAAAAAAGCAAGATGTTATTTCGCGCGCCGTACGCATCTCGTTTCGACACGGTGTGATTTTGGGCGCCATGGCCGTGGTCTCGCTGGCCTTGTCAGCTAAAAGTTTATTGCGTTGGTGGTTGGTGATATTGATGATCGGCGTGGTGGCCATGTTTGAATATTTTTTCATTCTAAAAGACGAAGCTAGGAGATCGTAAGTCCCGAGTGCCGAGTCCCTGGTTCCTCGGCCTTGCTCGGTTTAGTTCAGCGTGCCTAAGATAGGCGCGTGGTATGTTGGGATTTCTTTTTTCCCGTTTCTCAAAAGATCTGGGCGTGGATTTAGGAACGGCCAATACTTTGATTTATACCAAGGGTCGGGGAATTACGATTAATGAGCCGTCATTTGTGGCAATCAATACGCGCAACGGCCAGCTCTTGGCCGTGGGGCACGAAGCCAAAGCCATGCTGGGCAAAACGCCGCCGCACGTAACCATCACCCGTCCTTTGAAACGCGGGATCATCGCGGATTTTGAGGTTACGGAAAAGATGCTTAGATATTTTTTTGAAAAAGCGCATCGCGAGCATTCATTTTTTTTACCGCGTCCCAGAGTGGTGATCGGAGTGCCGTTGGAAATTACCGAGGTGGAGCGCAAAGCCGTGGGCGATGCCGTGATGTCAGCCGGCGCGTATGAAGTTCATTTGGTGGAAGAGCCGGTGGCCGCGGCCATTGGCGTGGGTTTGCCCATCTCAGAGCCCATCGGAAATTTGATTATTGATATTGGCGGCGGCACTACGGAGATCGCCGTGATTTCATTAAACGGCGTGGTCACGGCTAAATCCATTCCCGTGGCCGGCGATGAGATGAATCGCAATGTCATGCAATATGCCCGAGACGTGTTTAATTTATTGTTGGGCGAGCGCGTGGCCGAAGAGGTTAAAATTATGGCCGGTTCAGCCGTGTTGCTGGAAGAACGGATCGAAGTGCCCATGCGCGGACGCGATTTGCTCTCGGGTTTGCCGCGCGAAATTATTGTGAACGACGATCAAATTCGCGAGGCGCTGGCGCGTTCGGTTAAAGTGATTGTGGAAAGCATTAAATCCATTTTGGAAATTACACCGCCTGAATTGGTGTCTGATATTTATCGGCGAGGTATTATTTTGACGGGCGGCGGAGCTTTGTTGCGCGGCATTGATCGAGCGATTGCGGATGGCACGGGGCTGGGCGTTAAAATCGCCGACGATCCTTTATCAGCCGTGGCGCGCGGCACGGGTTTATTGTTGGAAGATAAAAAGTTGTTGAAGGATGTAGCTTTGCCGCCGAGCGACAAAATGATGTAAATTATGGCGATTCGTCAACGCGCGAGCACGTGGGTGGCGGTGGGAATTTTAGTCCTGCTGTTGTTAAAAATTTCCGGTTTGCTCAAACCGCTGGAAGATGGCATGCGATTTGTTTTGCTGCCGGCCGGCCGTTGGATGTCGAGCGCGGGCGCTGGGTTGCGCAATGTTTTTCTCGGGTCGCCGGATTACGAAAATTTAAAACAGCGCAATCAGGAGTTGGAGCAACGGCTGATCAGTTTGGCCGTGGATTATGTGAAGCTGCGTTCCTTGGAAGAAGAAAATAAATCCTTGACCACGCTGGTTAAGTTTGTTCAAGATTCGGGTTATGACGCAGTGCCGGCGCGAATCATTGCGCGCAATCCTGATCCGCTCGGCGCCAGTATTTTGTTGGACAAGGGCGCGCGTGACGGAGTGGAAACCGGCATGGCCGTGGTGGTGGGGCAGGGGATTTTTGTGGGAAAAGTGACCGGGTTGCAAGAACGGGTTTGCACGGTAACGTTGATTTCGGATATTTCCAGCCGCGTGGCTGCCGCTTCCATTGATCAGAATGAGTTGATTGGTTTAGTGGAGGGGCGGGGAAATAATGTGGCGCGTTTAACTTTGGTGCCGCAAGCCGTGGAACTTAAATCCGATGATGTGATCGTGACCGCTGGCACTGAAGATAAAATTCCGGCTGATTTGTTGATTGGGCTGGTGAATGAAGTGGAGGGCAAACCCACTGATCCATTTAAAAACGTTTGGTTGGAACCGCTGGCTAAGATTGAGCGGATTGATTTGGTATTGGTGCTTAGGCCGGCGGTATTGCGCCCAGTTGATTAATGTCGAATCTTTAAAAAATAACTCGAAATTCGATATTCGAAATTCGAAACGAACCAATTATGAGTGCACGGAGTGGATTTTTGGCGCTGGCCATGGCCTTGATCGTCGGCCTGGGCGAAG
>JAGVIJ010000083.1 GCA_020056125.1 bacterium
CACAAACTCGCTAACCACGACTTAATCCCCGGCTGTACCGGAGTAAAATTTTCAGTTACCAACACTGTTCCGTCCGGACACTTGGGATCACCCACGGCTTTAGCAATGTGCACATTGGCTGGGATGCTTTCCACCCGCATATCTGTCTTGAACTTGGCGGAGATTTGCACGTTGCGACACACGTCTGTACCGCTGGGATAAGAATCACCCAACTCCGGACGCATATTGCAACAACCTTGATCAGTCAAACCGAAACCTGGTTTTGTACATGAAGCTTCGGCCGTAAATCCGCATTGCAAACCATAGGCAGCCTCGCCTTTTTTGCTAAGCATTTCAGCTGAAAGCTTGGAGGACATCAACCCTTTTTCATCCGGATCAGTTTTGCCCACGATGAAAGCCAGTTGAGCACTATCTATCAAGCCATCGCCTTTCAGATTGCCTTTGGGATAAACCGGCGCCGCATTGTTCGGAGCGTTCTTTAAAGAATTGTGGCTGGACGGCAAACCAGCCTCGCACTGCTCGCCTTTTTCCAATACGCTGTTGCCGCAAAAACTCGGATCCGGTTCATACTTGGCTGAAGATCCCTCGAGCAAACACACCGCGCTGCAACCATCTTCCACAAGATTATTTCCATCATCGCAGTCCTCGCCCGCCTCAATAATCACGTTGCCGCAACAATTTACATTCGGCGTATTCGGATCTTTATCGCACAAGGTGCTGCCCACATGTAGACAAATTTTATCATCACAACCCGGCGGGAAAACCGGATCATTCACATTCAATTTTTCACACGTTTCGCCCGGCTCTAAAATCGCATTGCCGCAAACCGAAGCGATGGAGGGCGACGAACCTTCGTGCAAACAATCGCTGGAACAACCGTCACGGCTCGTGGTGTTGCCATCATCGCAATCTTCGCCATCCGCCACATCGCCGTTGCCACAGATTGAATTGCCGGATTTGGCGCCCGTATGCCGACAGAACAACGAGCAACCCCGAAACTGACGTGGCGCGCACACGCCTTTGTTCACTTCGCATTTTACTTTTGCCGCCGGTTCTACGCACGGCGTGCCATCCGGAGTGTCTGATTCCGCATCAGCGCCCAAACACACATTGCCAAAATCACACGCCTCACCTTGCTCAATCTTGGCGTTGCCGCATGTTCCCACAGGCAGTTGGCTGATCGGCTTCCATAAACAAGTATTTACATCGCACTGGCCAACATTGCTTAAAATTTTCGGATCGCATTGCTCACCGGCGCGCGCACCGGACGACAACACAGAACACTTATCGCCATACGGCGTTAAATTATTTTTGCAATACGCCGCATCCGTAGTTTCAATGATGCCGTTGCCGCACACCGCCACCTTGCCAAACTCGGCCTGCGCGCCCAAAGCCAAACACATAGAACTGCACCGCGCCGCTAAAGCCGCACCCGTATCAACTGTTCCGCCTTTAAATAAATCCGCCACTAATTTGTCCGAGCTCCCCCACTTTACGCCTTCAGTCTGCATCAAGGCTTGCCCGGTTAAGTTACAATCATCCGGCGCGCCAAAGGCCGTGGCCTGGAATAACCGGCGAGCGCCCACCTCGGTTTCATATTTTGTCACGGGCGCCACAGCCACAGCTTCAGCCGCGCAAAATCCTTCTTGTCCCAATTTGGTGCGGAATGTCCAGACCAAACCCTCCGGATCATTTAAGCCGGTCATGGGTACGCCATGCAAACCGCGGATACCCTGTTCATTACCACCGCGCAACAATACGCGATAATATTTTCCGGGCAGCATCAATGGTTGATTCAAACTATTTTTCAGCTCAATGCTCAAAAAGCGTTTTTTCTCTTCAGCGGTTTTGGGTACCGTAACCACGGTAATCTTATCCGGCGGTATGGCTAAAGGCTGTTCCAATTCCGTCACCACGCAATTTTCGTTGGCACAGGGACGAATCTCCACATTATCAACAATGGATGCCGGATCAATTTCCGTATTAAACCGCGCCCAAACCAAAGCGTTCACGCAGGCAGTCTGGCATTTGGGCTCAAACGCCTCAACGCGCGGCGGCACAAAACGAATATACAACTGCCCTGTGCCTTTAACCTTATCCGGCAAAACCGTGGCGCTCATGTTGATCGGCACGTCACCGGTTTCTGAAATAGAAATACCTACTTGGCGACAAGAAATCTTTCCGGGGGTGGGTCCTTCGATAAGCGGCGTCTTAAATATCGCACGGTTGTCGCCATTGTTATCCCCATGCTCCCAAGCCCAATCATATTGTTTACACTGCAACACCACGCACTTATCATCCGCAGCCAAAGGCGAAGCTAAATAATCCAGCTCTAAACCCGAATCCTGCAATTCATACGAGTTTGGCGCCACACTCACTCCTCCCACTTTGCACGGCTCTTGCGAATCGCGCGTAGTGAAACGGAAACAATAACCCACGCCCGAACCGCACTTGGCGTTCTCATCCATATTGGCGCCGGTTACGCCTTTGCCTTTGACGCCGGTCAAAATCTCCACCAAATAAGTAGTCTTAACCTCTAAAAGATTTTTAGCTTGCAACACCACTAAATCCTGGTCTTCAGATGCCGGTTGCAATAATGGGAATCCGCCGTCTAAAGCCAACTCCGCCACCTTACTGCATGGGTTCTGACCCGGGTCTATGCATTTTTTGAGTTTAAAATTCGCGGCCGTTACGCTGGGCGGATCAAGGTGCGTGGTAAAACGCGCAACTATGGTGGCGTTGACGCAAACCGCATTGCCGCCCGCGCGATTTTCCCATGGCGACGGCGAAGGTGCGGGCATCGGATTTTGATTGGGTGCGCATTCCTCTACCACGCGCGGCGCTACCGGAATAAAGCCCGTGGATGATTGCCAAGCGAACACAGCCTTTGTGGACACAGCCGGACAAATTTGTTTTTCATCCAAACACGTGCCGTCTCCACAGCACTGTTCGCTCGGACTGCACACATCCGGCTGTTCATTGCAATTGCGCACTTGAAAATATGCGGAATTGGATTTTACAGCTTGAGCTGTAATCACCACGGCGCCGGTTTCAGCTCCGGTCGGAACTTTGGTTTTAACTTCTTGCCCCTTCCAATTATCCACCATGGCCGCTTTATTACTGCTGAAAGTTACACTGCCCGTATCAGCGCCAAAACGCTCGCCGATTAAAGATACTTCCGTGCCAACAGGCCCGGCCGAGGGATTAATGGCGCAAATACCGGGCTTGGCATTTTGCGCATTCACCGCAAAATCAATTTCATTGGATTCAGTATTATCCGCGCGCTTCAAACGCACGCTATAATCCCCGATCACTATGCCTTGCTGATTTAAAAAGGCTGATGGCGCCTTAACGATTACATTATTTTCGTTCCAAAAACCTTGGCTGCACGCCACCGGGAAAGATACATCGCCCACAGCCTCTTGCTGGCTAACCTTGTTCTTAAAGCGCACGGTGCCCACGGTATTGCCGAAATTTTTTCCGGAGAGCGTCACATATTCTCCCTTGGGACCGCTCGTCGGATCAACAGAGAAAATCTGCGGCGGTCCAGCCTTGGATTTGCTTAACACCTCAAATACCGCCGGGTTGCTGGCCACTTCGCCCGCCAGCACAGTCACCGTATTTTTGCCTGCGTTCACCACCGGCACATTGGCCGCTACTTGTGCATCAGTCCACGAGGCAAATTGTTTAATCACATTTTTGCCGAACGACATGGAGCTGGGATTTTGTCCAAAGCCCTGGCCCACGGCTGTAAACTTTTCTCCGACAAAACCTTTGTTAGGATTCAAACCGCACAATCCGGGATAAACTTTATCATTCACTAAAAAGTCGGGAAATATGGGTCCCAGCGTATCATTGGTACGATCGCTTAGCTGGCTGTCGCCGTTGGTTATTTTCACGGGTCCGCTCGACGCACCGTCGGGCACAGCCACAATCACCTGGGTGGACGACCAAGTATTAAAACCTCCCTGCAAACAAATTTGCGGTACGCTCGCCACTTTATCATCATCCACATTTCCCCCGCCTAAAAACATCACATTGCCCGTATTCCCCAAATTAATGCCGCGCAACGTGACAAAGGTTCCGGCTTTGCCGTCCAACGGACTCACATCGGAGATAACCGGTTGTTCCACGCACACGCCGTCTTTGCACACGCCCGATGAACAATCAAAATTAGTCACACAAGCGCCGCCCGGACATGCGCCGCAATAACTCGGCGTGTTGGGCGTGCCTCCGCAGTCCACGCCGGTCTCTTCACCATCCTGCACTTGATTAAAACACGCGGCCGGCTTGATGATCACGCTGATGGGGGCGCTTTGCTTGTCATGCGTATCAATATCAAACGCCTTGGCTGATAACTGGCGGATGGACTGTAACTCAATACCCGCCGTATCCCAATAACCATCAGCCGTAAAACTTTTGGGCGTGGGATTTTCATTGGGTGCAGATTGATCCACCATATCCTCGCCATCATAAAAATCCACATTGGCCACGCCGCTATCATCCGAGGCTTGCGCGCGCAACAAAACCAAACTATCAGCCGGCACAGCTTGGCCGTTCAAGGGTTCGGACATGGAAACATTGGGCGCTTGCACGTCAATCAAATTGCCCGTATGAAAAGTTGCAGTGCACGACGGAGCGAATCCTCCGCAGACAATGGCTTGATTTTGCGTGGAGCGCAGCGCCTCCCCCACCTTGACTGTAAAATCCTTGTCTCCGGCAAAACACTTCAGGGCTTCGTTGGGCGGCGGACAATTTTCTGCCGGCGCAAATGTTACGAGCGAACCGTTTACGCTCAAAGTTCCGGCCACGATTGGGCCGCCGGTTTCATTTACTTGAATGGCCGAAGCGGTTTTATCATCCACCGGGCGCGTAAACAAAAATTTCACTTGCACGTTCCGGATGGGCACGGCGCCTTGTGGAGAAATGGATTTCAGTTGAAAAGCCTGCGCGCCCCCTCCTCCGCCCAAACCCGGACCGGGCGGTTGAGTTTCAGATGGAGTTCCTCCCGAGGAGCCGCCGGTCGCCTCCATCAAACGTTCCAACACAAATCGCGCGATAGCCCAGGAGGACAATACGATTACTGCGCCGATAGCCGCGGAAATTAAAATCTTTTTTGCCTTGCTGACTTTATCCGCTTCGCCGCCCGAAGTCATCCAGAGGAATCCCGCGTACAGCACTAAGACAAGCAAAATCATGCCCAAAAATCCCAGGGCGATGTTGATGATGCGCGTGGCGATAATCCGCGGATCAGTAGCCGATAAATTTATCACGCTCCCCACCTCCTCCAACCCAGCCGCGGCTTGGGCTGAAACACTGTTGCCCCATAACAAAGCCGCACCGACCAAAATCGACGAGACGAGAGCGGAAATTATGAGTAAACGACGCATGGGATAATTGGAGCTTCCTAGCTTCTTAGGTTTTTAGCTTCTTAGATTTTTGCATTTTGAATTTTGCATTTCCGTTAAAATCCACAATCAGCTTTTTGAGCCTTGTTATTGCAACAACTCGGCGCGCCCTTGCAGATTTTAGACGACGCCGGATTAAAACAATTTTGATACGCATCCTGCAGATCGGAAAACAAAAACGGATTGTAATAATTCAATTCCTCGGGCAATAAACCCGAAGGTAAATATGGACGATGCTCAATCACCAACTGGGATTTTTCCGCCACTTCACCCGGCCCCACCAAAGTATTTTTAGCGGTCAACAAATCCATACCCACAAAAAACCAAAAAGTATCCGGATCAATTTCACCCGGCCCTTTAGGTTGAACCAAGGCGGATTCAGTGTTCAAGGTTGAAGATTGCATCAAAGTATCAAATCGCGCCGTGACATTTTCATCCAATGGCCGATTGGATTGGCCTTGGCCGGCCGACGCTTCAGGCACAGTCTCCTCAATCAACGGCGGAGTTAATTTAATATCATTCGACGTGCCAAAAGACCAAACATAATTATCTCCCGGCGGCCCCTCGGCTGTGCCGTTGCCATTACCATCCAAAGAATTCCCCACAATATCCGTGATGCCGTCAAAACCCGATTCAGTCAGTTGCGCCAACGGCGGCTGTTCAGACAAAGTAGCGGCCTTAACTCCCACCTCCAAAGTGGCGTTGCCCGGCAAACAATACACATCGCGGCCGCAGGAATTCATACCGCATTTATCCAGAGTTAAAAATTCCACGGTTCGATATTGATTAGTGACTTTATAAGTTCCGCTCAAAGGCGAACCTTGACCGCCGTCCGGACGCACCGCGATATTCGTGAAGCCGGATTGATTTTCGAATTTTCCACTGGCGCCCGTGGGATCCACCGCCTCATTAAAGGTAATCTGAATCACCACGTTGCGCGCGTACTTTCCACCGGTTTGCGGAATAGCTGAAATGATTTTAGGCGGCGTGGTATCCACTTTGGTTGAAACTTCAAACCCCCATTCGTAGCCGTCATTAAATGCGCCGCCAAAAGCCGGGCCGCCCTGATTCAATAAAATTCCGCTGTTGCCGCCCTTGAGCCTAATTAAATATTTCACATTATTATTCGGACTGCCCAACAAATCCACCGGACGAATGACAAACGTCAGGCGGTCTTCTGTAAAACTCACGCGCGCCTGTTCAGTGGTCAGAGCCGTATTTTCATCGCCCACGCGAAAAATCTTGATATTGTCGCTATTCAAACCCGTAACCTTAGAGTTATCTTCGGTCCAATCTTTAATAAACGAGGCTGGGTTAATAGCCGCCTTAAAAGTTATGATCATTGGCGAATTGCGCGGCACATCCGTAGCGTTGCGCCGCGGCAAATGATATTCAATAATTCCCGAGCCCAAAGAGCCGGATGAACCCATCAAACCGCCGGGCGTATATGAACCGCCGCCTTGTATACCGCCCATGCCCACAGCTCCGCTCAAAGCATTGATCACAAAAGCCGTAATGGCCCAAGAGGATGCGATAATGATCAAGCCGATGATGGCGTTGCGAATAATCTTTTTAGCCGAATCGATTTTCTCCGCATCGCCGGCCGAAGTCATCCAAACATAACCTGCATACAATAATAAAACCAACAGCGCCACGCCCAAGAGACCTAAAAATATATAAATGATCCGGCCGATGACAGTCACTAAATCCGTGCCCACACCGGCTACGGCCGCGGCTTGCTCCACAGACTGTTGGCTGGCGGCCAACTGCGCCCAGGCCAAAACCGGATAAGTCAAAAAACCGGCGGCTAGCGCAAAAAACGCGGCTGCACGCCGAAAAACTTTTTGTGTTATTTTATTTTCATCTTTCCGCATGGATAGAAAGATTTTTTAAATTGTTAAGAACAAAGTTATGCGCCAAATGTGAAGGTTCTATCATTATAACATCTTTTCCAATACTTGGCGCACTTGGTTTCCGTCAGTACGGCCGCCCGCCTGTTTCATGACTTGCCCTGTGAGTTGGCCCAGTTTTTCCCGTGTGCCATTTTGTTCGGCAATGACGCGCGCGCAAAGAGTTTCCAACTCGCTCACACTCATCTGCGCCGGTAAATAAGACTCCAATTTTTCTATCTCGGATTTTTGACGCTCGGCCAGATCTTCGCGCCCCGCGGATTTAAAATCCCGATAAGCGTCCTGGTATTGTTTAACCATGGTGCGCAACACTCCCGCCACATCCTCATCCTTAAGTTCGCGCTGCAATTCGATCTGTTTATTTTTAGTGGCGGCGCGCGCCATGCGCAAGACCGAAAGCGCAAACTCATCTTTGGCTTTCATGGCTTGTTTTAAATCCGCTTCTAAACGCTCTAGCAGAGTCATAATTTTTTTGAAGACGACTAAAATTATCTACGTTTTGATTTGTTGGTCAACATCTCCGGCTTAACTTTGCCGGTTTTCAATTCATACTCAAACTTAACTTTGAGCGCTTCGCGACGCAAAGCGCCGGCGCGCCGTTTGGTGAGTTTTTCATCTTTCTTCCAAAAACGAACCTTTTTGGCTTGCAAAACCTTGCCGCTGGATTTAACGCGCTTTTGGAATCTTCGATATAAGGCGTCAAAAGTCTCGCCTTTCTTTCGTTTTACCTCTGCCATATAACACACTCCTTTCTTTAATTAGATTTAAATACTGCGGACAATACTTTAAATTCCGCTTAACTTAGCTTTTAAAGCTCTTGGATTTTATAGAATTTTCCCTTTTTAGTCAAATTTTGGCTCGTAAACAAAATCCGCGGAGTTAACCGCGGATTATTTGATTAAACTTGATGCTCCAATTTCTTCTTGATCTCCTGCACGATTTTGCTCGCATCCACGATTTCCTGCGTGCCTGAATCCATGTCGCGAATCAAGGCCGTGCCGTCCAAAACCTCTTTTTGTCCGATCACAATGGCAAACTTGGCGCCTAATCGATTGGCCACATCCATTTGCACGCGGATGGAATCTTTGGAAAAAGCCTCACCTGCAGAAACCCCGGCCTTTCTCAATTCTTCAAAAATCGCCAAAGCTTTTTTTCTCCCCTGTTCGCCCAATTGCGCCACAAAAACTTCCCGAGGAAATTTTTCCGGCCTGACTCCCAGAGTTTTAAGATGCGACACCACGCGATCCAAACCCAAACTGAATCCCACGGCCGGCGTTGGCCGACCGCCTAAAATTTCAGCCAAACCATCATACCGACCGCCGCCGCCCAAAGCGATTGGACCGGCCTCTTCAGGCATGCCTGGCGCAACAGGCTCTTGTTCCGGAAAAATTTCAAACACTGTACCCGTGTAATAATCCAAACCGCGCACCAAATACGGATCCAATTGGTACGGCACGTTGGACTCATCCAAATATTCGAGCACGCGCATAAAATGCATTTTGGAGGTTTCATCCAACCAATCCACAATCTGCGGAGCCTCGGCTCTGATTTCCAACATGGCCGGATCTTTAGAATCCAATAAGCGCATGGGATTTCTAAGCAAGCGCTTTTTATCCTCTTCCGAAAGTTTGGCGCGATAACCTCTAAAAAATGAAATTAAGGCATTACGATAGTTGGTTCGCACTTCAGGCGTGCCGATGGAGTTGATATTAATCGTGGCTTTAATCCCCAACTCCTTCAAAATGATATGGGAAATCAAAATTAACTGTGCATCAGTCACCGCATCATCTTCGCCGATCACTTCACAGCCGAATTGATAAAACTGGCGATAACGCCCATGCTGTGGTCGATCATGGCGAAACATTGCTCCCTCATACCAAAGTTTGACCGGTTGCGGCAGATTAACCATGCCGTTTGAGATGTAGGCGCGCATGACTCCGGCTGTGCCCTCGGGACGCAAAGTTAATTTTGATCCACCCAAAGTTTCAAAGGAATACAATTCTTTTTCCACGATATCCGTATATTTGCCCACGCCGCGCACAAACAAAGCCGTCTCTTCCAACACCGGCGTATCAATGTGCTCAAATCCATAAGCCACGGCAATCTCGCGGCATTTAGCGCGCACCATGTCCCACCAAGGGTTTTCCGCGGGCAAAATATCGCGCATACCGCGCACCGGCGCAATGGAGGGCGGCGCTTTTTTGACCACCACTTCCGCGTCTTTCTTGACCGGTTTTTTAAACTCTTTCTTTTTTATCATAATTTTTAAAATTATTGCGTTTGCACCATATATTCCGGGGCTTCAAAAACTTTCCAGCGATCCAGCGGCCAACCGCGCACCCAAACCCGCCCAATCACCATATCCCCCTTGATGGGCCCAAAATAGCGCGAATCCAAACTAGCCACTCGATTATCGCCCAGCACATAATACTCATTGTCTTTCAAGGTAACGGTGCGCGCCGTAGCCGTGAATGGCTGTTCCAAATATTTGTCTTCGGACAAAACAAATCCGTTGGGATTTCCGCTGTTGTAAATTTTAATCTTCCCCTCAATGATTTCCACGGTTTCGCCGGGCAAGCCGATCAAACGCTTAATAAAAAATTGTTTGGGATCGGCCGGATAGCGAAAAATCATGATATCCCCGCGCACCGGTTCGCGCAGGCGATAAGAAATTTCGTCGATGATCAAATATTCATGATCAAAAAAATTCGGTTCCATGGAAGCGCCTTTAACGTAAAAGGGCTGAACCAAAAAATATCTGACCGGAATAATGATGGCCAACGAGATGGCTGCGATCTGCACCAACTCGAACAAAAAGGCCAGCGCCATCTTAGGCTCTTCGCCCATGGACGGTTCCTTGCGTTTAAAGAAAAATCTCATAGTAAACCCCAGTTTAGCGCAAAAAAGGCCAGCTATCAAGCCCGTGCCGCAACTTTAACTTTTCCCGTGGCATTCCATGTATTTTTGACCTGAACCGCAGAAACACAAACGCGTTTCGCGATCAGTAGCCGCCAGCCAAGAACTGGACTGAATTTTGCCGCCGCGCCCCATGTTATAAGCCATGCGAATACCCAGTTCTACGCAAACTCCATCCTCCGGAACATTATCCGGTTTTCTATCTCCCCCATTGGCAAAAATCTGCGGCTTGAATTCGCGCAACGCTTGGCACACGCTCATATCCGCACACTCCGGCTCATGCGAAGTCAGCATCACGCGCGTCACACCTTGGATGGATTCAAGAATTTCCTTGCGTTCTTGTTCGGGCATGAACACAAAACCTTTTTTCTTACGCAACCAATTATCATTATTCAAAATCACCACCAGCTCATCACCCAGTGCCGCGGCTTCGCGAATCATACGAATATGTCCGATATGAATCGGATCAAACCCGCCGCTCACTGCGACTACGATGCGTTCTGCGTCCATATGATCAAAAAGATTAGCACTCGGCGCGTGGAAAAACAATTCGATGAATAAATCCGTCAACCTTGCCAAGATCTGAATTTTGCGTTACCCTCTGGCACAGAATAATGGACGCATAGCTCAGTTGGTTAGAGCGTACGGTTCACATCCGTAAGGTCCCTGGTTCGAGCCCAGGTGCGTCCACCATGGAAAAAGCCCGGCACACGCCGGACTTTTTTGTTTAAAAACTGACGCCTTCTTATCCACATCACTCAAAGTCCGAATGTCCACTTCTCTTAATATTGAAAAAAATAAAACTTATCCACAATTTTAAAATCTTCTTTCTCCGCTCCACTGAGCCCAAAACTGAATTTGCCGTTTCACTATTGACACGATCGTGAAAATTTGGAAGCAGTATATATATGGGACAAAAATTCGGATCACAACTCGGAGATGCTATCTTAAACGCCGTTGCAGATGGCATCGAAATTCTTCAGTATGGATGCTACAAACCAAGCGCTCTAATGCGATATGGATTGGATAATCTAAAAACTATAGAAGCGGAGCGCGAACGCCGCCGGATACGAGTCGCAATCTGCCGACTTAAAAAAAGAAAATTGATCGCGGAAAACAACAAACGGCAGATACGAGCTTTCCGGCTGACTCTTCTAGGTGAATGTTATCTAAAAAATAAAAATCAGCCGCCTCCCCCGATCTTGCCGGACGAACTAAAAACCATCATCTCCTTCGACATCCCGGAACAACATCGCAAAGCTCGCGACGCCTTGCGCCGATATCTCAAACATCTCGGTTTCCAACGATTGCATTGGAGCGTCTGGTTTTCAGATCGGGATTGGCTGGAGCGATTAGCCGACCAAATAAAAAATTCCAAGACTGATAATTGGGTGAGCATTATCCAAGGCCGGATAAAATGATATCCTTTCAATCATGCCAACTATTCAAACCGCTATACAAAAAGCCGACCGAGAATTGCAACCGCGCAAAATCGTCTGCGTTGGAGAACGCGATCTGGGTCATCTTGAGGCGGAAATTCTGCTTGCCCATATTTTAAAAAAAGATCGTGTATTTTTGCATGCTCATCCCGACTACTCACTACAAACTACCTGCCTTGCCGGCAGGCAGGCTCACTACAAACTATTTCAACAGCTGATCAAGCGCCGAAAAAAACACGAACCAATCGCTTACATCATCGGCAGTAAAGAATTCTATAGCCTCCCGTTTTTTGTAAACCGGCACGTTCTGATCCCACGACCGGAAAGTGAATTGTTGGTCGAACTCGCATTGCAAGCCAAGCCGGATTTGGTTTGGGATGTGGGGACGGGTAGCGGCGCCATCGCCATCTCCATCGCCAAAAAAATCCAACCGCAGCCGGTCTTAGCCACCGACCTTTCATCTTCAGCGCTGACTGTGGCGCGTAAAAACATCAAACTGCATCAAGCGAAAAATATAACTTTGCTCAAAGCGGATTTACTTAGTCAAACAGTACTGCGCTACTTCAAATGCCGGCATCTAAAAAAACTCATCATCACCGCCAATCTCCCCTATTTACCCAAGACGGACAAACCTCTGCTCGATCCGGACGTGATTAAATATGAACCGACAAACGCATTGTTCGGCGGAACATCCGGATTGGAAGTGATAAAAAAATTCCTCACGCAAATCTCCCAAGCAAAATTAAAATTCGCGCATATATTTTTAGAGATTGATCCGCGCCAAACAAAAAAACTCCGCGCAATTGCGAAGTCTTTGTTCCCGAAAGCGGAATTACAAATCCACAAAGATCTGGCCAAACGCGATCGAGTTTTTGAACTCCAAAATTAAACCACTTCAATCTCCGCACCCAACGCTTTCAATTTTCCAATAATATCCTCGTAACCGCGCTCAATCTGTTCAACGCCGCTCAAACGAGTCGTGCTTTTGGCGATCAATGCGGCAATTAGATATGAAAAGCCGGCTCGAAGATCCGGGATTTCAATATCTGCGCCCTTAAGCGGCGTAGGTCCAACAATCACCGCGCTGTGTCGATAATCATGATCGACGAAACGGCACGGCTTACTGCCCAAACATTCGCGATGCAGTTGGATTTTGGCTCCCATCTTAACCAAAACTTCAGTGTATCCAAATCGATCTTCATAAACGGTTTCATGCACGATGGAAACGCCTTCGGCCTGCGTGAGCAACATTACAAACGGCTGCTGCCAATCAGTCATAAATCCCGGATGCACGTCGGTCTCCAACGCAATGGGGTTGAGCGGCTCTTTGATATCTTCTCCCAACACGCGGATTCCATCGCGCAAAATTTGAAACGGCACGCCCACGCGCCGCAACACATTCAAAAACGATAAAAGATCCGTCTGCCTGGCATCGCGCACAAATACGTTGCCGCGAGTTAATGCGCCCGCAATCAAAAATGAAGCCGCGACCATGCGATCCGGAATAATCCGATGCTCGGCGCTGTGCAATGATTCAACTCCCTCAATCACCCACGTGCGATTCACGTCCATGTTGATAATCGCACCCATGGCTTGCAATAGTACGGCCAAATCCAAAATTTCCGGTTCCATGGCCGCGTTTTTTATCACGGTCGTGCCTTTGGCTTTGACCGCTGCGAGCATGATATTTTCTGTGGCTCCAACCGATGGAAAAGGCAACTCAATCACCGCTCCCTTTAACCCTTTGGTTCGAGCAATATACGAACCGCCCTCTGATTCAATCTCCGCGCCCATCTGACGCAAAGCATCCACGTGAAAACCCACGGGACGCGCTCCGATCTTGCAACCTCCCAAAGCCGGAATTGTGGCCTCGCCAAACCTATGCAACAACGGACCAAACAATAAAATGGGAATACGATTTTTGCGATGCACCGCCTCCGCCACCTTGGATGTTTTTAAGCCTCGAGCATCCACGGTTACCGTGCCCTGATTAAAAGTAGCTTGAGCTCCCAAGTCTCTCAACATTTCAAGCGTTACCTGAACATCTCCGATATCCGGAACATTATGGAGAATCACCGGCGAATCAGCCAACAGCGTGGCCACTAATTGTTTGGTAGCCGCATTCTTCGCGCCGGAAACGCAAACTTCTCCATCCAAACGATGGCCGCCGTGCACAATATATTGACGCCGCTTCTCAACTGTAATTCTTTTGTTCATGCGGCGATTAATTATTGAATAAAGATGCGTCCGTAAATATCTCCACCCAAGTGGTTCCCGGTTCAAACACCGCATCATTGCCGCTGGCATTTTTGAACTTAATCCACTCCCCCACCTGGCGGCTCCAAGTTAGATTAAATTTTTCTCCATTACGATATAGAATCGCGGTGCCGCTGCCTTTGGTACGCAGATTCAAACGCCCTACGTTATCGACCACTGTGGCATCGGTTAACACCACCACCACATTGGAGGCGGTCACATAAGTGCCATCCGCATCTTTTTGAATTTTATCATCCTGATAGCGCTGATACTTTCCCGTGCTCGTGCTATAGCGCCATTCAACATAATATGATCCTTCATACGGTACGCTGATCAAACGCGTCTCGCCCTGGAGACTCGACGTGGCATAACTCCACGGGATCATCGCGCCATCGATCCACTCTTTATTCGTCGCGGCTTTTGTCAAAGACGCCATGTCCGTATACGTATTATGCGGACGAACGCGCGTGGTGGAGCGCCAAAAATATGAACCGCTCGACATCTCATCCAAATTTCTAAAAGTCGTCAGCAACCGAATCAATTCTAATCCGCTCGGACTGCCACCCACATGAGCATAAACCGCGCCCAAAGAATAAGCCCAATCCACAAAATAGTTTCTGGCGCTACGCACCGGACCGATCTCCGTGACTGTGGACGTGGCGTCAAATAGCAACATGAATCGAGTTATTCCGCCTTCCACCGGAGCCTCAATCGCTAAATTAGCCTTAGCCGGGCCGGATAATGGTCGAGCTTCGGGCAAATTATCAATCATCACAGCATAGGGTTGCAGAGCGACTTGATCGGCTGGCACCAATACGCCATCCAACCCACGAGGCACCAATGCCCCGGTCGTGCTCGAAGCGCCTGCGTTCGCCGGTTCGGTTTGGATTGAACCGCTCCGAATCTTTCCGCTGATCGTCAGATAAATTAAACATGCGCTAACTCCTAAAATTAAAACGGCGCCGCATAACAACAATGGCCAGGCGCGTTTTAAAAAAGTCTCTAACGTGATGGTCTCTTTGCGCGAAGACATGGACGTATAAATAATTGAGTTAAACTATCCTCCATTATCCCACATTTATCCGTCCGCGCCCAAATCGGGCTGACTTTATTTTTTTGCAGCTTCTTTTTTATCTGTTTTCTTTTCCGCTCCCTTATCATCCGTGGCCGCAGCTTCAGCCTCGGCCGCAGCCGCAGCTTCAGCCTTCTTCACCTCGGCTTCAACCTTTACCGTGCTCACGCCGACCTGTGATTCCTCTTCCATCTTCTTCAATTGTTCCTCGGTCAAAGGCGGAGTTACGCTGGCAATCACATCGCGCGCTCCCTGCAACGCCTCAACTTCAGCCGGCAAAATCAAATCAGCCACGGCAACAACATCGTTAAATGTTTGCAATTTGGACAGATCCACCTGAATCTTGGCAGGCAGGTCAGCCGGCAAACAACGAACCGTCAAAGTGTCATGCACGCGCACCAAGGTGCCGAGTAATTCTTTAACCGCCGGAGCCTCGCCCACGAATTCCAGGGGCACGTCCACGGTTAATTTTTCTTTCATGTTGATTTGTCGCAAATCCACGTGCGTGGGCGCCAAGGTCAACGGATGCACTTGAACCTCTTGAATCAAAACTTTAACCGACGCAGCTTCGTCGATTTTTATATCGATCAAAGATGACTTGCCGGCTTGCTTATAAACCTTTTTAAATTCCGACGCTTCAAGCGCCACGGGCTGCGGCGTCACGCCCGGACCATAAACAATCCCGGGTATTTTTCCGACTTGACGCAAACCCTCCGCGCGCTTTCCCAGCTCGGTTCGAGGCTTCACTTGTAGGCTAAAAGACATAAATCCACCATTAATAATAAGTGTGGAAAAGATAAGCCTTTTCCCAAGAAATGTCAACCTCCGCTCCAAAGAGCGCAACCCGGCGCTCAAACCTTGGGTTTGGTTTCTTGACTGAGCGCTCGACAGAATTCCACGCTGTGCCGCTTAAGCAAACGATGAATTTTTAGACAATCTTCGGACTGCAAGGGTTGTAAATCCTTAAATCGAATAGCGTCTTGAGCCTCCAAATCAGTTACCAGCCCGACCGAGCTGATCGCTCCCTGGGTCTCTAAAATTACGGCCAACATGGCGTGGCCGCAAGCGTGGCACGTGCAATGAAACAAACGCGTTACTCCGCGTTCGCCCAAGAGCCGAATTTCCTTTTCTTCATAGAGCGCCTGACACATCGGACAGTTGGCTAACATTTTTGAGGGGTGACTAAAATCCATAATGAAAATATACCACACGGCCGTCGGACGGCAAACCCTGCTACCTAAACGACGCCGATCCATGCCGCACGGCCACGGCCTGCGCCAAGGCTATGGCTAAAAAAGATCCGATCATGGAGGAGGGCGCAGCCGAAATAAACGGCAACGGAATACCCGTAACCGGCAAGAGTCCCAAATTCATACCCACATTAATCACGCAATGAAACGTCAGACAGGCCAACAGACATACCAATAAAATTTGCGGAAACGCTTCTTCAGAACGCTCCGCGATTTTCACCAAGCGATATAACATGGTTCCGTAAACGCCCAACACAATCAGCACGCCAATCAACCCCAACTCTTCGCCCAAAACCGAAAACATAAAATCCGTGGAGGCCTCGGGCAGAAACTGCAAACGCGATTGCGAACCTTCGGCAATCCCCTTGCCCAACCAACCGCCTGAACCAATGGCAATGCGCGCTTGCGCCACGTTATAACCCGTATCTCTCAAATCGCTGGTAGGAAAAATAAAAGATGTTACTCGCGCTTTTTGATACGGCTGCAACACCAGAGTCCACATCACTAAACCGCCTATGATGGCGCTGGCCGCCAAGAGCCACGCGCCGCGCCGCGGCAAACCTACAAAAATCACAGCCACCAACCACATCACCATCATGACCAGCGCTGAACCCAAGTCCGGCTGCAACATCACTAAGCCTGCGTATAAACCGGTAGCCAGCGCACTGCCGGCTAATGGCAGCCAGCCGATGCGCTTGTGAGCATATTGAGATAAATAAAACGCTAAAAAAATCGCCAAACTGATTTTCGCCAGCTCCACCGGCTGAAAAGATAAGTTACCCAGTACGAACCAAGCCTTAGCTCCGCGAATGGAGTGGCCAAAAAATAAAACCGTGGTTAACATGAGCGCGCCCAAAACATAAATGGGCAAAGCCCACGAGCGCAATTGGCGATAATCCACAAACACCATGGCGCCCACCAGCAAGAAACCGATAAACACAGCCACCAATTGTTTTTTGAACTGAAAAAAATCCTCGATCTGCAAAGATATATTAATGCCGTAAATCGCCAACAAACCGATGACCGTTAAGATGCTCACTGCCAAAAGCAGCGGCCAATCAAAACGAAAATAAGTCTCCCATCCGCGGCGCATATTTCAGATTTAACTTTGGCACAGCCGCAGAAAAAGTTAAAGGAACGACCGGGTAGCCGCAGGCTTTAGCCTGCGAATAATTTACGCACCCTAAAGGGTGCGACTACAAGTCGACAAACCAGCTCTATTTAAAAATACTCCGTGGATAAAAAGCTTTTTCGATCCAATAAATTTACAATGGGAATAATTTCGGTTTTGGTTACGGCGGGCAATGATTCAAACCAATCCAAATCCACATGGCGCGTTTCGCCCGGCGCCACTCTTTGCAAAGTTATTTCGTTCACGGCCAAAACACTGGAACCGCGATACAGCCGCACGGCCAACCCGAGCGTCCAATAACCATATGAGCCGCGATTCACCACATCAAACGATGTGCGGTTGATGCGCTGCGTGCCGATGATCAAATCGCTGGTGAATTGAATATTTTCAAAACTCACTTTAAATACCTTGGCCGCATACTCCGCATAACTCGCCCCAACCTGCGCTGGATCCACGCGATGCCAAAAAATATTTTCCACCACCAATTGAGCGGTCGCGCCGCCGCGCGTCTCCGGACTATATCCCAATTCAGTCAGCACCGATTGGCCGGAGGGCAAGATGAAACCGCTTTTGAGCGGCGTCTGCGCACCCGATAAATTAAATCTATAATTGAATTCAGCCCACCAATTGGCATTCGGGTTGCTGATGTCAACCGCCATGTCATAACGATTGTCCGTGGCTTGAAAAACTTGCACATTGGCCGTGGCGATATTTTGCGGACGATCCGCCTCCAGGCTTTGCAACATGATCTGATTGGTTGCGATCTCTTGGGTCAAACGCGATTCGCGCGGATATGAAATGGCATAAGTATCTAAAATCCCCCAGAACACATAACCCCACAATAAAACATTCAAGCCGATTAAAGCGCCGCGACCCAAACGCGCCAAAAGGAATCGATTCCTAACCCAAAAACTGGCGAACTTTAATTCGCCCGGTGAAAAACCGCCCATGGTCGCAGGCTGTGGAGACATGGATATATTTTACCACAAATAGCAAACGACAAGGGACGAAGAACAAATATCGAATACCGATATGGGTTGTTCTGGCAAAAAATTTACCGATAAAAATTACCGATAAAAAAATTTTCACAATTTTCAAACCCCAGAAAAATGTACCGATGGGGCTATTTTTCTGGGTTCGAATTTTGATTCTGAATTTCATGCCACTAATAAGCTTGTGCCAATAAGAAAAAATCTCATAATTGCATAAAATCAAAACCGCCCTCGGATCACGAGAGCGGCGGCTAATTATTAATGCAGAATTATAAATCTTGGTGGGAAACGCAAGCTTAATAAGCAAAACGACGGCAATACCGATTAAACAAATCCATTCTTAATTTTTTATCTGGATCTGGAAGACCTGAATCGTCATAGTCTCCAAAATTTCCAAAACATGCCAAGTCAATGATTTCTGAATGGATCTTCAGCAAATCCGAGCTCGCGACTTCTTGTC
>JAGVIJ010000022.1 GCA_020056125.1 bacterium
AGGCGGAAGCTTTAGCGGAGGGGGGCCAACCGAGCGTCGAGAACGTCCACAGTCCGGACGAAAACCATGTATCCAAAGTGTCCGGATCCTGCTCCCAATCTTTACCCGGAGAAACATCGGAGACAACTATTTTCTGTTTGTCATTGCGAGGAGTTTGCGACGAAGCAATCTTTAAGATTGCCGCGCTCCCTTCGGTCGCTCGCAATGACATATTAGTTTGATACCAAACCGGAATGCGATGCCCGAACCAAATCTGGCGCGAGATGCACCAGTCGCGCAAATTATCTATCCAGTGAAAATATGTTTTCTCAAACCGTTCGGGAACGATCTTAATTTGTTTTGATTCAACGGCATAGCGCATCAATTCTTTTAGCGTAGCGCTATCCCCTTTTTTCCACCCACCTGTAGGGGCAAACCCATGTGTTTGCCCAGGGCGGACACTTGGGTCCGCCCCTACAACGGGTCGCAATGTATCCTGCCGCAATTTAAATGACTTATTCACGCGCACAAACCACTGTTCCATCGGAAGCTGTTCCACGGCTGCGCCGCCGCGTTGCGCCACGGGCAAATTTTGCGGAACATCTTCGACTTTTTCGAGCAAACCGTTTTTCTTTAACAAGCGCTCAGTTTTCTCACGCGCTTCCAAAGTAGAAAGTCCGGCGAAATCCGCGCCAGCCTCATCCGTCATTTTGGCATCCGCACCAATCACCCCGACAGCCGTCGGGGGCAAACCATGCCGTAGCGCCATATCCGCATCAATCATGGAATGCGCAGGCGTAACGCCCAAAGCGCCGGTTCCAAATTCAGGATCCACGGCCGTATCAGCAATGATTTTTATACTCAACTTTTTGCCGCAAAAAATCGGCTCATAAGTTTTACCCACAAACTTTTTATAGCGCTCATCATCCGGATGCACTGCGACCGCGGTATCGCCGAATTTTGTTTCAGGCCGCGTGGTGGAAATAGCCATGGGAAATTTCGCGTCGTATTTAAAAGTGATCATCCGCGCCGTGGTCTCCTTCATCTCCACTTCCTCATCCGACAGCGTGGTCTGATTTTTGGGATCCCAATTCACAATGCGATAGCCGCGTTCAATAATGCCATCCTCATACATCATTTTGAAAACCTGATTCACGGCTCGGCTGCGCTCTTCATCCAGCGTATATTTTTCTTGCGTCCAATCGCAGGATGAACCCATCTTCCTAACTTGTTTAGTAATGGTCGCGTGAGATTGTTCCGCGAATTTCACCACCTCGGCCAAAAATTTTTCGCGGCCCAACTCTTGCCGTGGATTCTGCATGCCTCGTTTGCGCAACTCATCTTCCGCCTTAACCTGTGTGGCAATGGCCGCATGGTCAGTGCCCGGAACCCAAAGTGTTCGTTTGCCTTGCATGCGCTGAAAACGAATCAACAAATCTTGAATAGCCAACATGATGGCGTGCCCCAAATGCAAAACGCCCGTGCGATTAGGCGGCGGCAAAACAATGCAATATGGATCGCCTTTACCCGCAGGCTTAAACGCGCCGGACTTTTCCCACGACGCATAAACAGCATCTTCAACTTGAGACGCGTCGTAAACTTTAGGCAAATCCGCTGATTTGTCCACGGGTAGTTTGGAAGTTTTCATGGATAAAATTTACCTTAAAATCGACCAATTGAATAGAGCATTGATTGTTGACAGCGCTCTTTATTCGTCATAAGCTCATCCATCCCGCAACTTATGGCATTAAATGAATCACAACAAGCATTGGAACACATCAAGCGCGCCAAACATATTTTGGTGGTCTCGCGCGCGCAGGCTACGCCCGACACCATGGCCGGCGCTGTGGCGTGTTATTTATTTTTGAAACAGCTCAACAAAAGCGCGGATGTTTTAATTCCGGGTTTACATCTGGAACATGTGCCCGACTTTCTTCCGGCGCGCACGGAAATCAAAAGCTCAGTCGGCGCTATGCGCGCTTTAAAAATTTATCTGGATGTCAGCCAAACTCCGGTGAATGAATTGATGTATGACGTGCGCAACAATCAATTGGAAATTATCGTGCAACCCAAAAGCGGCGAGTGGAAAGGACACGATGTTAAAGCTAAACATGGCGAGGATTACTATGATTTGATTATCGCTCTGGATTGTTCAGATCAACACGCTTTGGGCGACTGGGCGCGCACGCACGCCGACTTTCTTTTCCGTACCACGATAGTGAACATTGATTGCGATGCAACCAACGAACGCTGGGGGCAAATCAACTTAGTGGATCTGAACATGGTTTGTACCTGTGAAACTTTGTTTCATTTATTTGAATCGTGGGATGCGGAAAAACTTAACCAAGATTTAGCCACTGCTCTCCTGGCCGGCATGCTGGCTAAAACCAAATCCTTTCGCACGCCCAATCTCACTCCCCGCACTTTGAATGCGGCTGCGCAGTTAATCTCTCGCGGAGCGCGCCGCGAAGAGATTGTTCATGGCTTGTGGCGCAAACACAATGTGGCCACGCTTAAATTATGGGGACGCGCGCTGACTCGTTTGAATCACGACCCGACGCTGAATTTAGTTTGGACGTTTTTAACCAAACAAGATTTTATTGAAACCGGCGCGCCCGAACATCATCTGCACGAAGTTATTAGCGAGTTGGTGGTCTATGCGCCCGAAGCCAAGGTCATCGCTTTGTTTTATGAATCAGCTGAATCCGGCGCCGCGCATCTTTCATTGCATGCTCAACCGCCGTATCACGCCGCTGAACTAACACGCGAATTCGGCGCCACAGGTACGCGCGAGAGTGCGCAGATTAAATTCAATTCAGAAAAAAATCTTTCTCAATTGATCCCCGCAACCATGGATCGTCTGCGCGAGATTATTAAAGCCACATCTAAATAAGTAGGGGCAACCCTTGTGGTTGCCCGATAAATGCGATAAATTTCGAGCCAGTAACAAAAAGCGAGCCAAGTTGGTGAGACTTTGAACGCTATC
>JAGVIJ010000088.1 GCA_020056125.1 bacterium
GCCCGTCGGAGGTCGCCTCGGTGGCCGACGCCGAACAGTTCGCGCGCCACCTGCGCCGCGCCTTCCCGCAGGCGCGCCTGCATGTCGTCGGCCGCAGCCTCGGCACCGGCGTCGCCATTCAGCTGTCGGCGCGCCAGCCCTTCGAGAGCCTGCAGCTCGTGACGCCCTACGACTCCATGCTCGAGGTGGCGAAGAAGCGTTTTCCGCTCGTGCCGCTGTCGCTGCTGCTGCGCCATCGCTTCAATTCGATCGAGCACAGCAAGGAGGTCGCCGCCAAGACCCAGGTGCTGCTGGCCGAGCGCGACGACGTGGTGCTGCACGAGCGCTCGCAGAAGCTCATCGACGCCTGGCCCACGCCCGTGAGCGTGAAGACCGTGGCGAACTCCGACCACCACAACATCATGGGGTTGGAGGAAACCTGGCTGCGGCTGATCGACTTCGCGTTGACTTCGGTGTTGCCGGAGCCGATGGCGGCTTGAGTCGGCGCCTGGCTACTGATCGATGCGTGAAAGCCGCCGGTTCTGCCGGCGGCTTTTTTCATTTCATGGCGCGGCGATGGCCGGGGTCGGGGGCTGGCTCGCGTCTTCGATCGCTTCGCGCAGCGTGAGGGCCGCGGCGTGGATCGTGTCGATGCGGGACATCAGGGATTGGTTGAGCATGCGCAGCAAAGCGCTGAGCTCGGTGCGGGTGGGGGCGAGGGTTTCGCAGTCCTGGAGGCTGGCGGGCTCGACCAGCTTTTCTAGCGCGGTGTAGGCGCGCAGGACTTCGTTGAGGTGGTCGGCGTCGTCGCAGGTTTGGAGTGCGAGGGTGCTCAGCGTTACCGGAACGAGCAGTTGCTCAGATGGGATTGCATGTTCAGCCACGAGTGGCCTCCAGTCGGGTTCGGATTGCTACAACCGACGCACCCCGCTTCCAAACGAGGGCGGCAGCTCGAACGGGTTGGAAGACCGGGAACCCTCTTGCGAAAGCCGGCAGGGCTCGCGCCCTCCCGTCCGAGCCGCCTAAAAGCGGACGAACGAAAAAGCCGCAGACCATGTGCGGTAGCTGCGGCTTTCGTCGCAGAAGGTTCGACGGGCTTCCAAACCCGGTCACGAAATACCGTGACAACCTCGTTTATATATCAACAAACCTGAAAAGACTTCGAACCAAACAAAAAAAATCCATCTTTCATGATCACGAAGCCGCTAAAACCATCAAATTCACCGGCCTTTGTATTTTTTTGCTCTTCGGCCACTTTTATCCAACGGCTTGTGATAGAGCGATACAGACACGTGCCTCGTTTCGGTGGCAATGTCAGAGTGCGTTGGGCTGTGAATGGTTAAAAAAGCGGTCTGCGGACGAGTTGGACAAGGCAAAAAACTCAAATCAATAAGATCCATTTTTTTAAGCTCACCCCTCCATTCATCCATTAAACGACGGGGGTGCTCTCGCTTGATGTACACAAGCATCCCAACTTTAGCCTTTTCAATATCCGCACATCTGTAGCGAGTATGAAGCTGAAGGAATCCCTCTCTAACCGCAGCAATCGAGGTAAAAATTTTAGCCTCAGCTATCCAACTAAATCCTTCCAACCGTCCAGTTACAGTCAAATCTATACTGCCACCGCTGCGAGCACCTTTTGATGCTCTATAGCTGCGCTGCTTTAGCAGAGCCTCAACAAAATACGTCAATCCATCTTCATCTGAATTTTGGTGATGATCCGGATTGGCCTCCATTTCTCGCACAATATCATTTATATCCTCATGCAAAAGAGAGATAAATTGCTCAAAGCTGGACGCGCTTATTCTTTCAATAAATCTTGCTCCCCCAGGGACTGATGCCATCGCCGCATGGAATTCACCCAAAGTTTGCCGCTCACTCATTTTTCGGCATCCTTTGCAAGAATATCTTTGATAAATTCTGAGGGATAAAAATATACAAAAATTCTATCCGCCAAAGTTTCATCAATCTCGCCAGTCAACGGGTGAAGCTTATGATTCACCGCCAACCTCAATTCATCAGCCTTTAATTGATAAACCTCGTCATCCTCTTCTATCAATTCAGCCCCGATATTTAAAACAGGACTATCTGCACCGCACAAATACTGCACCACCCGCTGAGAGAGATAAGGGTCTTTTGTCAGAGAATTTTCGCGTGCCAGCTGCTGAAATCGGGTCATGGGCATGTGACGCACGGACGGAAACTTCTGAATTAATTCAATAATGGCAACAGACAAGCTGAACTCATCCCCTTCACGCCACACAGCGTAAATTTGACGGAGAAGTTCTTCTTTTCTCATGAATCAAAGAAATTTGACAATCTTTGTACAAGCCTGCGAAATATCACCATCTTTAGCGGCATCGAATACTTCCATACTATAAAGATTGGGATTTTGCCCTGCAGCCAAAGATATCCGAGTCCACAATTTTGTCTTAGCGCTACCAGGGGGATAGTGAAATTCCCAAGCGACAACAAGACCACCAACACGGATTTCTTTTTTTATTCCTGCCACACCATTCCGATGGAAATCTTCATCACGAATATCATCCTCGGCAGAGGGCATTTTTCCACGATTTAGCGCTCCACTCGGAGTACGAAAATTTGTATCAATGATTTTCAACTCAGAACTGCTTCTAGATTTGTAAATCTCATTGATTGCAGCAAACAAATCCATTGGGATTTGCCCAGTGTAGATAGGCGCAATTGACGGAAGCACCGCTTTAGTTGCAGCTAACAATTTAAGCGAAAAAGCCTCTTCGTCAAAATTCATCCCCCTATTATTCATGTCCAGCGCGACTTCAACCCTACCAAGCTTCGGCCTAAATGAGATCACATCAAACGCTTGAACCCACTGCTGCTTGTACGCAATGAGTCGGCTATAGCCCGGAATTGCTTGATCCACGGCCGCCATAACGGCGGGGGAGGTTTTTCGCTCCAATGTTAGCGACTCTTCAAACGACCTACTACTGCAAAATACCAGCTGGTATTCGTCGTTAGGAAGCGTGCGTATTTCGCACAATGTCTGGTCAACAGGCGCAGTGGTGAGCGCCGGCTGTGAAAGTGGTAGCGGATACGAGGTCATAAACACCGAATGTTGGACGCTCGCGGTTGAAAGCTCCTTTGAGATTTGAAGCCACACATCATCTGGAAGGTCGTAAAGCTGGATATGCCTTTTTCCAGCAACAACGTAATCCCAGAAAAAGGTTCGAAAGAGACTTGAAATTAGAGCGCCTTCCGAATCCCCTTTCTCGCCCCTAGCGACTAGATCGGCCCAACCTAAGCCCGGCTTTATGTTTTTGCTTGAAAGCATCTCTCTCGCCAAAACCCAAGAACATCTCTCTTGAAGTGCATCCATGACCCTTCCGAACTTTGCAGTGGCAAGGATGTTGTTAGCGGGAGGTTGCTTAGACATTGCTGAATCCGTTACATCGTGACAGAGTGTATCGACCCATATGCGGCTTGACATTAGGGTCATCGATATTCAGGCCGTGCCGATGCTCATACGTTCATTTTTCACCCTGTATTTTTCCCTCACGGATTCCTCTACGCCCATCTAACTCTTGCCTAACAAGCAACTATCTTCTGCCGTGGGCAGCGTTTATCTGCAAAGATAGCCGCGGGACACTCCACCTACCTAAAAAGGAGTGCCCCATGCCCATCGCCCTACTAGCGCTAACCCTCAGCGCCTTCGCCATTGGAACGACAGAGTTCGTCATCGTTGGCCTCATCCCCACCGTCGCCGCCGATCTAGGCATCGGCCTTCCCTCCGCCGGCCTGCTGGTCAGCCTCTATGCACTGGGCGTGGCCATCGGCGCGCCGGTGCTCACCGCGCTCACGGGCAAGCTGCCGCGCAAGGCGCTGCTGCTGGGCCTGATGGCGCTGTTCACGGTCGGCAACCTGCTGGCCTGGAAGGCGCCCAGCTACGAAACGCTGGTGGCCGCGCGCATCCTCACGGGGCTGGCGCACGGAGTGTTCTTCTCGATCGGCTCGACCATCGCCACCGACCTGGTGCCCAAGGAAAAGGCGGCCAGCGCGATCGCGATCATGTTCACGGGCCTCACGGTGGCGCTGGTCACGGGCGTGCCGCTGGGCACCTTCATCGGGCAGCACTTCGGCTGGCGTGAAACCTTCCTCGCGGTGTCGGCGCTCGGCGTGATCGCCTTCGTGGGCAGCTGGATCTTCGTGCCCAACGACATCCGCCACACGGCGCCGGCCTCGCTGGCGCAGCAGGCCAGGGTGCTGGCCGAGCCGCGCCTGTTGCTCGTGTATGCCAAGACGGCCATCGGCTACGGCGGCTCGTTCATTCCCTTCACCTTTCTTGCGCCGATCCTGACCGACGTGGCCGGCTTCAGCGCGGGCGCGGTGGGCTGGGTGATGCTGGTCTACGGCGTGTCGGTGGCGGTGGGCAACATCTGGGGCGGCAAGCTGGCCGACCGGCTGGGCCCGATCCCGGCGCTGAAGATCATCTTCGCGCTGCTGGCCGCGGTGCTGCTGCTGTTCAACTTCGCGGCGCCGCACAAGTGGTTTGCCGTGGCGGCGGTGCTGCTGTGGGGCGCGGTGGCCTTCGGCAACGTGCCGGGCCTGCAGGTCTACGTGGTGAAGCAGGCCGAACGCTTCACGCCGCAGGCGGTCGACGTGGCCTCGGGCCTGAACATCGCGGCCTTCAACCTCGGCATCGCCGGCGCGGCCTGGGCCGGCGGCCTGATCGTCACGCACCTCGGCCTGATGCACACGCCCTGGATCGGCGCGCTGGTGGTGCTGGTGTCGCTGGCGCTCACGCAGTGGAGCGGCGTGCTCGACCGCCGCGGCGGCATCCCGGTGCGC
>JAGVIJ010000008.1 GCA_020056125.1 bacterium
GAGGAGTTGCGCGCCGAACGCAATGCCATCGCCAAACAAATGAGCGAGGCTAAGTCCAAGGTTGAAAAAACCAAATTGATGGAGCACGGCCGCGCAGTCAAAGATGAAATTGCGGGCAAAGAAGCCAAATACAAAGAGAGCGAGAGCGCTTGGCGTGATTTGTGGCAGCGTTTTCCGAATTTGTTGCATCCGGATGTTCCACCGGGCGAATCCGATCAAGACAATGTGGAAGTTAAAAAAGAGGGGAAGGTTAAAAAATTAAAAAATCCTTTGGATCACATGGCCTTGGCCGCCAAACATGATTTGATTGATTTTGAGCGGGCGGCCAAAACCACAGGCGCCAAATTCTATTTTTTAAAGGGCAAGCTCGCGGTGCTGGAGCAGGCGCTGATTCGTTTCGGCATGGATTTTGCCATGCGCGAAGGTTTTGAACTTTTGACTACGCCGGATTTGGCTAAAGAAGAAGTTTTAATCGGCAAAGGTTTTTTGCCGCGCGGTCCGGAGAAACAAGTTTATTATGTTGAGGGGCAAGATTTGGCGCTGGTGGGCACTTCAGAAATCACCACTTTGGGTTATTACATGAATGAGACTTTGGAGGCCGAGGTTTTGCCCAAAAAATTCGTGGCCTTCTCGCACTGCTTCCGCACCGAGGCCGGAGCGTATGGCCGCGAATCTTATGGTTTATATCGCGTGCACCAATTCGCCAAAGTGGAGATGTTCGCGTTTGCGTTACCTGAACAGTCCGAGGCTATTCATCAAGAATTTTTGCGTTTGGAAAAAGCGTTTTGGAAAAAATTGGAAATTCCATTTCGCGTGGTGGATTGTTGTGCCGGAGATTTGGGCGGTTCGGATTATCGTCGCTATGATTTGGAAGCTTGGATGTGGGGCAAAAACGGTTATGGCGAAGTTACCTCAACTTCAAATTGTTTGGATTATCAATCCCGCGGTTTGAATATTCGCTATAAAGGCAAAACAGGGGAGAAGGGTTTTGTGCATACGTTGAATGGCACGGTGGTGGCTGCGCCGCGCGCCATGTTGGCGATTTTGGAAAATCATCAGCAAGCTGACGGCTCCATTAAAATTCCGGCCGCGCTTGTGCCATATTGCGGATTCGATCAAATTGGTTAAAAAATGAGTACGGATTAGCAGTATCTGGTTTGTTGGCTGCGGGTCTCCCTTATGAAAACTTGGATTGAAATATCGGAATCAGCGCTGAAACATAATATTCGAGCGTTTCGCGAGCATTTGGATAAAAATGTTTTTATTATGGCTGTGGTTAAAGCTAATGCTTATGGCCACGGGTTGGTTGAGGCTGCAAAAATTTTTAATACATCCGGCGCCGCATGTTTCGGCGTAGATAATATAGAGGAGGGGATAGCCTTGCGAAAATCCGGCATTAAAAAACCCATTTTGATTTTGGGTTATACGCGGCTCAATCAGTTGCGCGAGTGCGTGAAATATAATTTATCCTTTGTGGTTTATAATTTAGAAACCATCCGCGCGCTCAAAGCCTTAAAGCTCGGCCGCGGGCAACAAGCGCAAGTGCATTTAAAAATTGAAACCGGCACCGGGCGCCAAGGCGTGGCCGGAGTTGAGTTGGAAAAATTGGTTAAAGAAATCAAGCGCACGCCCGGAGTAGTGATCCAGGGCGTGTATACGCATTTCGCTAATATTGAAGACACTACGGATCACGGTTATGCAGACAAACAATTGCGCAAATTTCAAGCGGCGCTGGCGTTGCTGAAAAAATATAATATTGATCCGCAGTGGAAACATACAGCCTGCAGCGCGGCCGCGATTTTATTTCCGGAGACGCATTTTAATTTGGTGCGCTTGGGCATCTCGGGCTATGGCCTGTGGCCGTCCAAAGAAACTTTGGCTGTGGCGCGCCAGCACAAACGATTATTGGAATTGCAACCGGCGCTGACTTGGAAAACCGTGGTAGCTCAAGTTAAAGAGATCAAACGCGGCGAACCCATCAGTTATGGCTTAACCGAGCGGGTTTCGCGAAATTCCAAGATCGCGGTTTTGCCCGTGGGTTATTGCGATGGTTATGACCGCGGCTTATCCGGTTCAGCCTATGTTTTGATTCACGGCCGCCGCGCTAAAATCATGGGGCGCGTGTGCATGAACATGATGATGGCGGACGTGACGGATATCCCGCGCGTTAAGGTTGAAGACGAGGTGGTGTTGTTGGGCAGACAGCAAAAAGAAATTATTACGGCCGAGGAGCTGGCGAATCGTCTCGGCACAATCAATTACGAAATTATCGCGCGGCTTAATCCCGGCATGGTAAGAAAAGTTATTTAATTTTCTCTCATGTTTCCAGAGCGCAACGGCATGTTTAGAACCAAGCGGCTTGACCAGCAACGTTCCAGCCGCGGATTTGTAATTTTGTTAGTCGTAGCATTTTTTGTGATTGGCACGGCGTGGTTTATTTTTTCTTCCGGATTTTGGAATGTGTCCACGGTGGAAATAAACGGCCTACAGTCCATGGACAGGGGAGAGGTGACAAGGGAGGTTGACAACTACTTTGAACAGCGAAATCGTTTTTTGTGGAAGGGGCGAAATCTTTTGATGTTGGACGCAGGGGACTTTACACAGACGTTAAAGGACAGGTTATTCATAGCTAACGTAACTGTGGATAAAGTTTATCCAAGTATTTTACGACTCATGATTGAAGAGCGCCAGAGAAGTGTGATTTTGGTGTCTAATGAGCAGTTCGTTAACGTTGATACTACGGGCGTGGTTACGAGCTATGTGATTGAGCCCGCTCTATCCTCTGCTCGGGATATAATTGCGGCTCGTTCTCTCATGGACTCATCTGCGACTCCGGTAATTATTATGAACGCGGATGATCCATTGGCGCCCGGATTTCAAATCGCGGCGCCGGAGCAAATCAAGGGGTGGCTAGATACCTTTCAAACGCTCCTAGGAGCAGGCCTTAAAATTCGTTTTATGAAAATTCAGGCTCCAGATGCCTCGCTAGCGCGTTTCGTGAGTGACAAAGGGTACGACATCTACTTTGACCTCAAGAGATCCTTAGAAGGGCAACTAGCCACCTACTTATCCTATATGAGATCAGGGGACTCAAAGAATCCTATAAACTATTATATTGACGTGCGAATACCCGGGAGAGTGTTTATTAAGTAATGCAAAGAGCAAAATGACGAATAAGCAGATTTTGCTGAATTTTTGCTCTCATGAGTCTCATAACATATATTGTGCGACGCTTGAATATATACGTCCGATTTACCTTTTTTTCCCACTCCTCTATCGGAAGTGCCGAGTCCCGAGTCCTCGGTTTATAAATTAGAAATTGGTAATTAGAAATTATTTTTTCTTGTTTCTTATTCCTTGTCCCCAGCCTGTCTCCTATCTCAATTTTTTTATCTCCTGCCTATCCCGAGCTTGCTCACTCTCCCCTGCCCGGAGGCTAGATCAGAATGTGAATAAGACCGGACGCGAAAAATTTCATTAAAAAAACATTCCGACATTCTTGCCTGCCCCGTGGTGAAACTTTACGGGGAGAATGTGAGAATGATTTTAAGGGTTTGTTTTCATTCTTTTTTATCATTGATCGCATCATTGACGAGATTAAGATTTTTTGTTATACAAATAACGCTTCTCAAGTGAGAGCACCGTGTCCATCCCGTGGCGCACCATCCTTCGCCAAGGCTACGGCGGGCAGGCGCAAGGCCTGCCCCTACGAACGCCCCGTTTCTCGACGCGGCGTTTTTTTAATTGTCATTGCGAGCGTAGCGCGGCAATCTTTTTGAAAAGATTGCTTCGCCTGCCTGCCGGTAGGCAGGTCACTCCATTCCTCGCAATGACAAGACTAATCCCCGCTTTTGCAAGGATGACAGATGTTTCAATACTTCACCGGAGGATTCGGCGCGTGGATATTTATATCCCACCACGCCTTGAGACTGGCTCCCACATCTCGGATGGTGAATTGCACAATTTTTTCGTAGGTTGCCAAGTTAGATGAGACGCCGTTTGTATCGATTCCCAATTCATTGCAAAGATATAATGCGCGGCCGATGTGAAAGCGCTGGGTGACCACAATTGCTTTTTCAATACCAAAAATTTCGTGAGCGCGCTTACAGCTCTCATAGGTGCGATAACCATGTCTGTCTTCGCGAATACGTTCAGCTGGAATGCCGCGCGCCAGTAAAAACTCGCGCATGGTTTTAACCTCGTCGATATGAAACGCGCCATCATCGCCCGTGATTAAAATGTCTTGCACCAAACCGCGCTCATACAGTGAGATGCCCACCAACAAGCGATCACGCAGTGCGGCCGAGGGTTCGCCATCTGATTTGACGGATGCGCCCAAAACAATGGCTACCGGAGCTGGTTTGGCGCTATCTACTGTGGCGTAGAGTTTATCCAAATGTCGCAGTTGTATATCTAAAATCATGGCGACGGCAACACCGCCGGCGATGAGAATCAGAATGGCTAAAAATTTCAAACTGAAAATCAAACCGCGGCGCTTCGGAAGTCTCGAGCGCCGAGTCTCTGGTAGGGGTAATTCATCCCCCTTTGCCAAAGCTACGGCGGACAGGTGAATTACCCCTGCAAGTTCTGGATTTTTTAATTTGTCATTGATCATTCGTCTAGTGCTGGTTTCTCCACGGGCAAGGCTTCGAATTGATTGGATTCGCCGGTTACATGCATAACGTCTTTATCGATTTTCGCAAACTCTTTGGATGCCAGATTGTATTGGTTCACCGTGGTGCTCAAGTTGCGACCCACGCTGGAAAAATGCTCTTCATACGCCGACAAATGACGGCCCAGATCTCCCACGCGCTTTCTGATCTCTTTGGCCTGCTCCTCAATTTTCAGCGCCCGGAGACCTTGCAAAACCGTCTGCAGATAAGCCAAAAAAGATGTGGGGGAAACAATGATCACGTGATATTTCCCGGCGGCGCGCTGGATGATGCTCTCGGTGTCTTCAGTGACCGCGCCGATTTTGTTGATCAGTAAATCGTAATAGATGGCCTCGTGCGGAATAAACATAAAAGCGAAATCCATGGTCCCCTCTTCCGGTCGAATATATTTGGCGGTTTCAGTCACGCGCAGTTTTAGATCGTTCACGAAAATTTTTTCCCACTTGTCGCGTTCAGTCGCGTTCGGCTCTTGAATGATGCGGTTGTAGTTTTCCAAACTGAACTTGGAATCTATGGGTACGATTTTATCTTTCACAAAAACCGCGGCGTCAACGATTTCCCCGTCCTTGAATTTGTATTGCATTTGATATCCGCCGGGCGGCAGAATATTTTTGAGCAGAGTCTCCAAATAATATTCCCCCAATATGCCGCGCTGTTTGGGATTTCTCAGCATGTCCTGAAGATTTTTGAGCTGGGCTGTCACGTCTAAAACCTGCTGGGAAGTTTCCTCCATGCGCGTGATTTTTTCCGTCACATCTCTGACAATCCCGGCGGACGCGGCAAAACTCTGGCGCACAGCCTGATGCGTCTCCCCCATGCGATCACCGATTTCTTTTTGCAATTGGGAGATTTGATTTTGCAGGAGCGACAAAGCCTCGGGATTGGATTCGGTTTTAGCGCCGGTGAGCGCGTTAATCTTCCACGCCAAATAAATGATGCCGACCAACGCAAAAAGCAAGAGCGGAATTAAAAAATAGGTTTGATCCATATTACCGCCAGATTACCTTATAAGTGCGCAACAAAACAAGGCCGTCCGGCTACTTGATTAAGGCGCGGCGCATGTCTTCACCGGACTGAACTAACACCGGAGAAATATTTTGCGTTACGGCCCAGAGC
>JAGVIJ010000003.1 GCA_020056125.1 bacterium
CATGCCGCGCCAGATGCACAAACCGAAATTTCGGTCGCGCGTGGTGTGCGGCACGTCGGACACAATGGCGCGCTCGGTTTCAGTCAGCCGATTCCAGAGCGTTGATTTGCCCACGTTAGCGCGACCCACGATGGCCACTACCGGATAATGTTTGCCTTTCTTTTTCATAGAATCTTGAAGGTCGAAATTCGAAGGTCGAAATTCGAAATTCGGTCTTTTTTATTGATATCCATCCGCCATGCCCAAACTTGATTCGCCCAGGATGATTAAAAAATCAGTGGTGGTGGCATCGACATTTTCTTCAGTCATGCCGGGCGAAAAAACTTTGAGCGGTTGCGCGTCCGCAGTGGCCGCCAGCCCCATGGTTGAGACGTTGGCATTCAAGAGCCGCTTTAAGCGCGCGAGTTCAGTCAGTTTGGTCCCGCCGGTCAGATCAAAAATCACGGTGTGCTCATAGCCGCGTTGTGTGGCGTTGCTGACTTGGGTGATGGTGTATCCGTTATCCTGCAGATCAGCGGAAATTTGCGCGGCTAAACCGTCGCGCGTGGTGCCATTTTTTATTTCCAACTTTATCTCTTGCGCGGGTCTAAGCCGAGCCGCGATTTCCTCCTTGGTTTCGAATGGGTTGTTGGCGATGGTGCGAATTTCAGACCAGTCGGGTTTTTTGGGGAAGAGCATGAACGCGCCGTCCACATTTGCGGAAACCAATTCACCGCTGTTTGGATCATCGGTCAAAACGCGCAAAGATGAATTTTGGCTATCAAGCGACGAAGCTAGTTGCGCCAATTTGACCGTATCCCAAATAGATAAGTCGGTCTGTATATGAGATGAAACTACGCCCCAGAGTTCCGCGATTTTGTTCGGATTACCCAAAGTCCCGAGGGAGAGCAGTTTGCCCGCGACTGCGGTCATGACTTTTTGTTGGCGCTCACTGCGCGCAAAGTCGCCGCCTTCGCCGCCCGTGCCATGGCGCGAACGCACAAATTGCAAAGCGCGCGCTCCGTTCATGACTTGCGGACCGGCCGCGAAACCCACGGTTTGCCATTCATCATCCACTGTGGGGAAAGAATAATCCGTGAACGAGCGCTCCACATTGATATTTAATCCGCCCAGGGCGTCAACGAATTTTTCAAATCCGTTAAAATCTATTTTGATAGCGTGATCAATTTTAACTTGCAACAGTTCGCCGATGGATTGCGCTGCGATTTTTGCGCCGACCCCGGGATGCGCCTCTTCGGCATAAGCATTGACCGCATTGATTTTTTGAAAGCGTCCGCCATCCAGAGGGTAGGCTAAGTCGCGCGGGATGGAGAGCAAGCTCACGCGTTTGTTGTTCAAGTCGGCCGTGGCTAAAATAATGGTGTCGGTTAATTCTGGTCCGCCGTGTCCTGCGCCACCTACGCCAAAAATCAAGATGCTCAATCGTCCGTCGTCTGCGCCCGCCAGATCCTTGCCATGGTTTTGACTGCCCAGGACCAATTGCCGCATGTCCGCAATGATGGGCAGGTTGCTGACTTCAAACAAAACATTGGTGCCATGTGTCACGGAACGGAAGGATGCGCCGGCTCCGACAGCTGAAAGCAGGCCCACCAGCAAAGTGAAACCCGCCGCTATGAGGATAGTGGTTCGGCGCGCTACGCGGTCTGGATGGGGATGTAAAAAATCCACCTTGAGATCCTTGCCCATGGCAAGGGGAGTCTAACATAAAACGCGTATATTCGGTAGTCCTGATATCGTGATCCAAGTAACGGGTAGCCACAGACTTTAGTCTGTGTTAAAGAATAAAAAAAAGCGCACCCTAAAGGGTGCGGCTACCGATAAGAATATAAAAATTTTAATCCACACTGTTGACAGTAAATATGTGTTATAATTCTTTATAAGATATGCCCAGTACTACAACTTCGATAAAGTTCTGGCGTGTCTTTAAAGATTATTATTCCTAACCAAATTACAACTGCATCCACCTGGATCAGAGTTGTAGTACTGGGTATGCACTTATTCATTAAGCGCTGGTGGTTTGAAAAAAAACAGCGAATTTTTGCATTGGATCCGCGCGTGTATGCGGTTGTTGGCGTGGTTTTGTTTTTGGGAATTTTTGGTTGGGCATCGCAAGCGCAGGCAGCGGGTCTGGGTCAGGATATTATAAATGGGTTCATTGGTCTCCTCGGCCAGTTAGTGGGCTTGTTCACTTCTTTTGTAGCCAATCTGTTGTTGCTCATGGTCAGCCTGTTGATTTCTTTTGCCGGTTACAATGATTTTGTCAGAGCAACGCCAGTGGTTATTGGCTGGGTGTTGGTGCGCGACGTGGTGAACATGTTTTTATTGTAGTGTTGTTGGTCACGGCTTTCTCCACAATCATTGGGTATAAAGCATTGCATTATAAAACAATCTTGCCCAAGTTGTTGCTCATGGCCGTGCTCATCAATTTTTCCAGAACTTTGATTGGGTTGATGATTGATTTTTCACAGGTTGTCATGTTGACCTTTGTGAATGCGTTTTCAGCGGCGGCCGGCGGAAATTTTGTTACAGCTCTAAAGTTGGACAAGATGACCAAGTTGAATCCAGATCTAGAGGTTCCGGAAAAAACGTACGACGTATTGTCTTTATTCATTGCATCGCTTTTGGGAGCGGTAATGTTGTGCATCGCTTTGTCCATCATTACCATCATAGTCATGTTTTTGGTTTTCCGTATTGTGGGTTTGTGGGTTTTGTTAATTCTGTCGCCCATAGCATTTTTTGCTTTGGCTTTGCCGGACAAAATGAAGAAGGCGCTGTTAGCTTTTACCGACAAATTTTGGGACAAACTAAGCACGTTCTTGATTGCCGGACCTGTGCTGGCGTTTTTCTTATGGCTGACTTTGGCTGTAGTACAAAATCCCGGAGCAGGCGGTGCGTTTGGTGAAACATTAACCAGCATGGAATCCAAAGACACGCTAAATGAACAGTTTATAACTGCCATTGGGAGCGCTTCCAATATCGGACAGTTTATCGTGGCTATAGCGCTATTAATGTCGGGCTTGGAATTCGCCATAAAATCCGCTGGTGCGATATCTCCAAGTTTAGGGAAGTTCGCCCAGAAGGTGGGTTCGGGAGGCGGTCCGGCTGTGCATTTGGCGCGAGGTTTGGCCAAGATAACCGGGAGAGTGGCATCAGTCGGAGCCAAGGGAGTGGATCGTGCGTTTGATGTGAAGGGTATGGTGGGACGCAAGGGTTTGGCTATAGCTCAAAAACTGCCGGGCGCGCCCGGAGCTGCCATGTTTGCGGGGATGACAACTGCTCGCGGTAAAGCGGTGCGTGGAAAAGAAGCCAGTATAGAAAAGAATATTGAAGGCTTGGGCATGGCGGATCAGATGAAGCTCCACCAGGCCGGGCTAAAATCTATTGATCCGGTGACGCGTCGAGCGCACGAAAAGGCCATGGCCAGGAAGGCCGCAGCCGGTCCGGGTCGACAAGTTTTGGTAGACGAAGAATATTCTAAATTGTCTCATGTCACTGATGAGAAGGAGCGTAAGTTACAGGCTGAGGCAAAGGCTGAAGGCAGGGTGTCATCAGCATTGCAGACCGGGCGCAATGCGGCTCTGGCAGTGGGCGATGAAAAAGCGGTTACCACGTTAGATGATTTGATTAAGAAGAATCCGGGGAGAGCTACTGATTTCAAGAGTGCTTTGAGCAATGCTGAAGCTACCTATGACGCGTCCAAGGACATGGGAGCATATGTCGCGTCATATGGACAGGACGCGTTTAAAACCTCACAAGGAGCCATGGCAATTCTAAAGGCCGGTGGAGGTCTGAATGCGGACGGGACAGTGAAAGCGGATTCTAACATAATGAAATATCTCAAGGAAAAGGGCGGCGGGCGGTTTGATCTTGTTAATCAACATGCTCAACAGGTTGCGAATATGACCCCGACCGAGCGAGCGATTCTGGCCAAGGGCATGGACGCCAATGCTACTGATGAAGAGAAGAGAGCGGCAAAAGGTTTGGAGGGTTATGCTTCGCGCGATGGTTATGTGCGGCTGTCAGCTATCGGTGGCGCACAAGGCGGCGTGATGATACAGCCAAACGTGCAGGTAAGAAATGAGGCTAAAATCGCAGAAGCGGCCAAGCGCCAACAAGCGGCTGAAGGAAAAAGAAAAGAATCGCTTCCAAACATACCGGACATTGAAATACCTGGGAAAGCTGCAATTTTAGCAGCTCCGTTGATCGCGGGTGAAGTTAAAGACAATGAAGCGGAAAAGTTGCCAGACATACCGGGCACTGATCTGTCAGCGCCGGAAAAAATGAAGATAGCCAGCGCCACTCGCGATATTGTTGAAGACAAATTGGATCAGATGCGGTGGGGCGAAGATTCTAAAAAAGTTTTTAAATATAATAACGCGGGAAAATTTGAAGATCCTATAAAAGATAATTCTGATTTTGATCTCGCCGCCAAGAAGCTTAGCCATATGATGGGGGGAAATCCAGAGGAACTTACTGCTAATTTGTCCTCATTGGATATGAAACCGATGAGAGCTAATCCAACTGGGTCAAATCCGGCGCGGAATATTTTAGCCCGTAACATAAGATCTACTGATCTTAGTGACGCTTTACGTAAGGCAAAACAAGCTGGCGGTAAAATAGAGATGGAGGTGATGGAGCAGGTTCAAAAACTTGTGGACATTAAATTAATGGAAGGGGGTAAGGTGAGGCGTCAGTTGATAGAGAATAAAGTAGTTAATGAAAATGAAATGAAGATTTACGAAAGTCAAGGCGCAAGTACCGATGAAGGGAACAAGGTTTTCGAAAAAATTAAAATGGGTGGGGGAACCGGTGCCCATGCCTTGGTATTCGATGCTGCTCAAATTAGAAAAAACGCGGAGTTTATGGCAATTAGAAAAATTAGTAAACATGCGGTTCAAGCCGCAGAAAAAGCGAAGGCTGCCGCTAAGTATGCTAAAAAGAGCAAGCTTGGGAAAAAGTACAGAAATTTATAACAGTGGGCATGATCCGGCAGTATGATGAATCAAAATTCAACAAACCCGACAGACGCGGCGAGTCAGCCGATACCACCTCCCGCAACCGACGAGGAAAAATTAAAATTGCCGACCGAGGTTCCGGCTGATGTTCCGGTCGAAGAGGAGTTCGAAGAAGAAACACCCATTGAACTCAAACCCGAGATCATGCGCTTTGTTTTGTCCGATCATTATTTGCGTTCAGTGGAAAGCGTTAAATCCGAATTTAAATTAAACGACGAGGATTCAATTTTTATTGATGATTTGGATCGCTTGGTCATGGCCGGAGATTTGGATTTGGAATCTTATTTGGTGGCGCTGGAAGATGAGTTCAAAAATAAAATTCCGGATGCGGATCGCGATCGGATGTATGCGCGGCTGTTGGCTGAACGTTTTGTTCCGCTAAACGACGCGCTCCAGCCTTCAGCTGAAGAAGTGGCCAAGGCCGAAGGTTTGCAATTACCGGCCGGGTCATATTATCGCGTGTATCTCAAGCCGTTGAGTTTTTCGGGCACAGCTACTGAAGTTTCCGAAACCGCGGGTTTATCTTCGGCCGGCGGCCCGTTGCGCGATCGTTTGCGCAATTTGATTTTGGAAAAAGTTAAAAACAAAATGGTTGATGCGCAAATCATGGAGACGCTGACGCGCGGTTTGGATTTTGGCGGTTTGGGTTTGGAAAAAAGTTTAGCCGTAAAAGTTTTAGCCGTATTGAATGATATTTTAAGCCGCGCGCAAATCATGTCCGAAGAGGAGTACAGCGCCTGGCTGACCGAAAAAATTCAACCTAAGGCCACGGTGCAAGCAGGCAAACCGCAACGCCCGCCTTCGCCCGAAGATGCTGAAATCGAAGCCATCAAACAGGATATGCATTTGCCGGCCGCCGGAGTGAAGGGTGCTTCAGAGCAAGCGGTGGATGCGATTGTGACCCAGCTTGGGCCTTTGGCTTTGGATGAATATCTGACCGATCGTTTGCGCAATGCCGTCTCTTCTCGCCTGCGCGATGTGCGGAGCGAAATAGAATTCCGCCAGCTTTTGGCGCGTAGCCGCAAGGTCGGCGGTTTGGAATTGGATGAGGCTAAAGTCAACGAAGTGGCCGGGCAGGTGGAACAGGGTTATCAAAAATTTCACACCAATATCGCGGGCGAAGAAAAACAAAAGATTGAAGTTCAGTTGGCCGAACAAAAACAAAAAATTGAAGAACGCCGCGGCCGCGAAGCGCAAGAACGCGCCGCTTGGTTTGAGGAGAAAATTAAATCGCGCAGTTCGGGCGAGGCTCAAGCTCTGCAAGGACTTAATCGATTAAGAAGTTTGGAAACTCGGGAAGCGGCCAAAGAACAAGAAAAATTCGGACCCATGCTGGAGGTGCCGGCCGAGGGCCAATCCACGGTTAAAGTTTCGTCAGCCACGGTGAAGTTGGAACAAACTCAAGCCGCGGCTCCATCCTCTTTGGATTCAATTACGCCGGCAACCAAATCTTCAGCGCCCAAATTAGTGGGTTTGGTGGGGGAGCTCGGCTCCATGAACATGGAGGAGTTTCGCCGCTTGGATCGCGAACCGGCCACAGCCGCGCAAAAAATTCTGCAAAAAATCCAAACGTTGGCGCAGGAATCTTTGGAAAAACGCTTGGATGGTATAAAATCATTTAGAGCCAGCCCCTTACAAACCACGTATGTTTCTTTGATGGGGGAGAGTTTCCGCACAGGAAAACCGGTTTTAGATCTGGCCGCGGCCAAGCGCCAGAGCGGAGAAAATACTTTATCGCCGGATGAGGTGCGCGCACTGCTTCAAATTAACAGCCAGTTAAATGTTTGAGTATGCCGGAAAAATTTATTGTCCCGCAATTTATTGAAAAGGAAGATAAGATTCTCGGGCCCATTACGGTGCGGCAATTTTTGATTTCTCTGGGCGCGGTGCTGGTAATTTTTATTGAATACAAAATTTTGTTGTTTGTATATTTCGTGTTTGCGGCTTTGCTGACTGCGGGCGTGGCCGGAACTTTTGCCTTTGTCAAAGTCAACGGCCAGCCGTTCCATATTTTCTTTCTTAATTTTTTGCAAACTTCGCTCCGACCCAAATTGCGCGTCTGGAGCCGCGAACCCCTGGATGGTGATTTGCGCGCGTTCATGAAAGCCGAAGCGCAAACAGCTCCGCCGCGGCCTGTGATCAAAGAACGTCCGCATTCCACGCATTTGAGAGAGCTGGCCTTGACCGTGAACACGGGCGGTGTTTATCAACCGGACGAGGAAGTTTAGGTTTTGTCCGGTTCAGTCCAAATCTGATATACTAATTAAACTCTTACCCCTTAAAACATGGCGCCAAAGATTCAAGCCGCACCAGCCAAATCAGGCGTGCCCACGCAGCGCTTTTTGGATATTGCGGAAATTAAAGAGAATACGGTGGTGATGAAAAACGGCACTCTGCGTTCCGTGCTTTTAGTATCCAGCATTAATTTCGCGCTTAAATCCATGGATGAGCAAAACGCCATTGTGCAATCTTACATGCAGTTTTTGAATGGTTTGGATTTTACCATTCAAGTGGTGATTCAATCGCGGCGCATGAATATCGAC
>JAGVIJ010000051.1 GCA_020056125.1 bacterium
TTGAGTAATTTTAGCGCGCAAGTGGCGGCGCGCGTAGCTCCGATTAATTTATCGGCTAAGATGTTTGTGGATGAGGCGGCGGTTGACGAGGCGTTGCAGGCGGCTTTTAAAGCGCAAATTAATCCACCGCAGGATGCTAAATTCGCGGTCACGTTTGCGTCCGACGGTGAACCGTTTATCCATATTGAAAATGAATCCAGCGGCACGGTGTTAAAGACCGCGGAGGCCATACGAGAATTGCGCCGCCAAGCTCTGCGTTTGGATTTTCGTCCCATTACTTTGGCCGAGGAATTATCAGCTCCGGCCATTATGCGGAAAGATTTGGAGCCGCTCGAAGCTGATCTGGTAGAGATCCTTAAACGGCCGGCGTTGGTGTTTACATATGACGGCCAAAAATATACGGCCGGGCCCAAAATTTTTTCCAATTGGATGGTTGTGAAAAGCGATCATGGCCAATGGCATTTAGAAATTGACGCGGGATTATTCGCGCAAGATCTGCGACAACTTGCGCCGGAGATTGAACAAACCGCCAAGAACGGCAGTTTGGTGATTAAAGATGGCAAGATTGAATCGTTTGAGGCCGGGACTCAAGGCGTGGCTTTTGATATTGAAAAGATGCTGGCCGTACTGCGCAGCGACTGGCCGGAAAAATCCACTTTTCCCATTGAGACTAAAATCACTTCGGGTTCGCTTTTGGGCGAAGATCCGGAGCGTTTGGGTTTGAAAGAAATTATCGGAGTAGGGCGATCTAATTTTAGCGGCTCGCCAAATAACCGTCGTAAAAATATCCGCAAGGGAGTGCAAATTTTGACCGGTGTTCTGATTCCGCCCGGACAAGAATTTTCTCTAATCGGCGCTTTGGGCGAGATTGACGGTGAGAATGGTTGGTTTCCTGAATTGGTGATCAAGGGCAATGAGACCGTGCCGGAATTCGGCGGGGGACTGTGCCAGATCGGGACTACGGTGTTTCGCGCGGCGCTGAACACGGGTTTGAAGATTACGGAGCGGCGCAATCATTCTTATCGCGTGCGCTACTATGAGCCGGCTGGTACAGATGCCACGATTTATGATCCATCGCCGGATTTGCGTTTCATCAACGATACCTCGGCGCATATTTTAATCAACGCTTATATTCAAGGCGATAATGTGGTGTTTGAATTTTGGGGCACGAGCGATGGACGCAAAGTGGATCCGTATAAACCCGCGATTTACAACATCACTGAACCGCCGCCCATGAAGTTGGTGGAGACTCTGGATTTGGAACCGGGTAAAAAGACTTGCACCGAATCAGCGCATGCAGGCGCCGACGCACATTTCACTTATCATGTGACTTATGCGGATGGCACCGTGTATGAAGAGGTGTTTCGCAGTCACTATCGTCCGTGGCAAGCTGTATGTTTAGTGGGCGTGGAGGAGTTGAGCGTGCCAACCAGTACCGCCGGAGTGGAGACCGGCGCGGCAACCGGAACTGAATCAAATGCGGATGCGGCCACAGCCGCGGTAGTGCCATCGGCCACAGGGAACTAAAGAACAAAATCTAAAAAACTATGACCTTAGAAGATTCAAATCGCGATTGGTTTAAAACCGATGAAGGGCAGTTGAGCGTGGATGTATTTAAAGATGGCCATGAACTGGTCATCCGTTCGCCCATTGCCGGAGTTGATCCTAAGGATATCGAAATTTCCGTGAACGGGGATTTGCTGACCATCCGCGGCAAGCGCGAAACGCGAAAAGATTTGGAAGAGGATAATTGGTATTATCGCGAATGCTATTGGGGAGCATTTAGCCGCTCAATTGTTTTGCCGCATCATGTGGCGCCGGATAAAACCGAAGCCAGTTTAAAAAACGGGGTATTGGAAATTCGCGTACCCATCCTAGATCCCGGAAAAAGCTTTAAGGTTAAACTGAAATAAGGCGGAGCTGGCGGATTAAAAGGACTTGAGAATTTTTAGCCATCAATCTTGACGTGGAGTCGAGGTTTTTTGTTTATTAGTAGCAGGTCGCTGGCACAACTTGCTTAAATATACATATTGTTCTACTTTAATAAGTGATACCGCGAGTCGCGATATCGTGGCACCTTGACCCTTTCAACGTAAGGAACCCGGATCATGCTGTTGAGTGTAGAAGACCTGAATCTGCCCGCAGACTTCGTCTTCGTAGACGAGTCTCCGCTCACAGTGGGGCCAACGTGCTCCATCTGCTGCGACTGCTGCCTTTGCGAAATTGGTGGCGTCTGATCAACCTCAGGCTCTGGGGGCGCACGCACACCGCGTGCACCCCCACCTTTTTTCCAAAAAGGAGGATCACATGACAAAACTTGATTATGTGCAGTGGGATATCACCTCAATCTGTAACCTCAAGTGCTTGCACTGTCGAGAAAAAGCTACTCTTTCGAGTGTAGCCGATGACCTTAGTCTGGAAGAAGCTAAAAATCTTATCGACCAGATCGTCGCATACCAGACGCATACCTTGTCCATTGCTGGTGGGGAGCCTCTCTTGAGCCCCATCATTTGGCAGGTGCTGGAGTATGCCAGGGGTAAGTTCAAGAGATTGGTTGTCTCATCCAATGGCACAACCATTGATCACGAAACAGCGATCAGGTTGGGTGAATTTGTCACTACGGTTCAGGTGAGCATTGATGGCGCGAACGCAGAGACTCATGATCGCATGCGCGGCCAAGGGAATTTCGCCAAGGCCGTTCAGGCTATCGGATTTTTACAGGACGCCGGAGTAACCGTAGCTACCCGCATGACCCTGCATAAGGGGAATAGTGAGGAGGTAAGAGAATATGTAGACCTGGCTCAGAGTCTGGGATTGCCGGATGCCTATCTGCGTCGCGTCATTCCAATCGGAAATGCCAAGAAGTACGGACTTGTAACGCTGACAGCTCAAGAGCTCAAAAAGGCTCTGGGAACTGCCATCGAATACGGCCGTAGCTTGAGTATACACGTGGCCTCGGCAGATTACTTCTGTCAGATCGCGTTTAATGATGTGGCTAGGGCAAAGGCTCAAAAGATCCAGGCGATGGGCGGTCAACACATCGGAGGATGTGCTATCGGACATAGCAGTTTCTATGTCATGCAGAATGGCGTCATCGTCTACTGCCCCTATCTTCCGGTCTTTTGCGGTGATCTGCGTAAGGAAACGCTGGAATTGATCTGGAAGAATTCCCCGATGATGCGCGTGGCACGTAGTCTCAGACACAACCTCAAGGGCAAGTGTGCGGCCTGCGAGTACAAGTTTGCCTGCGGTGGCTGTAGGGCATATGCACATGCAACGACTGGAGATATCCTTGCCGAGGATTCCGGTTGTTGGCTCTGAACCTTTGTTGAATTTTCAGAGGAGAGAATCGGTATTTTCTCCTCTTATTTTTTTTCATTATGCGAATATTAGATTTAGGATGCGGCGACCTTAAAGATGCCAACCAGATGTCCGGTGAGGTTGTTGCCATAGACAAAAAAATTACCTGTCAGCCGGCTAAACACGTCTCTGCTATAAAGGGCGACTATTTTGATATGCAACTGGAAGGCGATTTTGATTTGATTTATTCCAATTATTCGCTCTGTTTTAATAAACAGGAAACCATTGAACAAAAATTGCCTTTAATCCTTAGCCATCTTAAACCGGGAGGTGTATTTCAAGTCCAAGATTTTCATTCGGGTGACAAGGTGGTTAAAAAGAGAACTAACTTATACGCAACATGGTTTTTTGATCTCGTGAAAAAGGAAGTTGGACCATTCACTTTAAAAGACGAGAAAATATTTGAGCGAGGACACAACCATGAACACTGGGAGTTTACGTTAAAGGCCATAAAAGCCAAATAACGCCTACCGTAGAGGAGGGTCGGCGGGATTAATGCTTCGGCAAGCTCGGCATCAATCCTGAAGTAGACTCGGACGGATTGACATAAACAAAGAGGGGATAAGTAACGCCCAAGCCGGGCGTTTTTTATTTGTGAATATGATATACTTATGGAGCCGAGAGTATGGTTAAAAGAGAGGCGCCCAGGCAGGTGTCAAATGGTTGGAATTTTCTCGCGAAAGAGCAAAAGATTGCCGCGGGCGTTTTTGCGGTTTGCGGGATTATTGTGTTGTCATTGTCAGTGCGGCAAGTTTATACCAATATCGCCAATCCATTTACCGTAGCCAAGAGCCAGTTTGAAGAGTCGCAACGCGCGATAGACACTTTGAACCCCGGCGCTCGAGAATTGGCTGAATCCATGCGGCGCGATACGGATGGGGATGGGCTGTCGGATTATGCCGAAGAAAAAGTTTATGGCACCTCGCCCTATTTGCGCGACACGGACGGCGATCGCACGCCGGACAACGTAGAGTTGGCTTATGGGGAAAATCCAAATTGCGCGAGCGGTAATGATTGCCCGCCGCCCACCATTGATTTGTCTTTAGTGAGCGTCACCAGCACGGATTTATTAAATTCAACATTGTTGCAAGGCAATCCCAATGATTTATATGCGGCTTTTCAAAAGGGGATCAACCAACAAAAAGATACCATTCAACTCACCACGGGCAGTACCTCAACTTTATTGGAACCGACTTTAGTGCGCGAGGCGTCCGCGATTCGCAAAGTTTTGGCGGAGAGCGGCAAGGTGGATGCTGAATTTTTAGATGGTTTGAGTGATGCACAGTTATTGCAATTGTATGATGAAGCGCTGGTGGTGAGCGCCCAGCAAGATTTGGAGGCTGAAGGCCAAACCATATCAGCCGACGATATACCCGCAGGGTTTTAGTTTTTCATGACCCACTATGAGCAGATTGCCGCAAATAAATTTTAAAAACGTGTTAAAGCGCTGTCTAGCCGGAGGTGTAGTCGGGTTATTAAGTATCCAGTTAATTTTGCCGTTTACGGCCCATGCTTCGCCTGAATCGGATATGGTGGTTATTCCGCCCGTACCTGGACCCACCATGCCCGTAGGGATAACAAGCAATGTGTATGAAGAGGCTAAAAAGAAGGTCGGTGGATTTTTTGATAATTTGACTTTGGGCGCCATCACTATTCTCATGAACACTTTTCAGGTGTTCACCACGCGCATAGCGTCTGATTTGGCTATGGCTATTATTACGGGCGATACAGGCCAATATCCAATGTTTTGGCAGGAGGGGTTTGGAGATTATTTAAAGAATGTAGCTGAAGACGCGGGCAACCAATTTATTAGTGACGTCAATTCTGAATATTTTAATACCCTGGGTTTTGATTTGTGTACGCCCATGGATCCGTTTAAGTTGCAATTGTCTTGGAGTCTTTCCGGCCAAACTAATAAGCTGGCGCAAACATGTAATGCCGCTAAAATCGGCGCGGCTTGGGAACAAACCAAGGCCGCGTTTGAAACTTCCAAGGATGTATTTGATAACATCGCGCCCATGTATGATCCCAGCGCCAGTGAATTGAATGTGGGCATTCGTCTGTACAATAATTATTTGGATGCTAAATCAGAGAGTCAATTGGCCGCTGAATTGGATCGTCAGGAAACCCAGGGTTGGAAAACCGTGAAGAGTATTATCAGCGGAAAAATCGAAACGCCATCCGATGTGGCGCGCGAGGCTTTTTACGAAGCTGCGCTCAAGTTGCCTCTGGAGAATGGCAGCTTGAATTATTCAGCCATAATGGGCAATGCCTTTCAGATGGGCTTCTCCAAGCTTGGCATACTCACGGCTTCCACCTTTTTAAACACCTTGGTCAATGGGCTTTTGCAGAAGTTTTTGACGGGTCTGGCCGGGTCAGATGCGGATGTGGCGGCAATTGATTTTTCGGCGCCCGAGAGCGTGACTAACAGTAATGTGGCGCGAGCGCGCATCGTGTTTTCGGATTTGCTGACGCCTAATCTGTACAGCTCGGATCAGCGCGATTTCGTGACTGAACTAGCCGGCTGTCCCACGCCGCGCGGATTATTCAACTGCGCCATGGACGAGGGTATGGCCACGGCTTTGCGCACGGTAGGCGAGTCCGGCGCGTATACGGTGGGGCAAGCCGCGCATCTATCGCAAAATAACGAACCGCCATCCAATCCGGCTTTCTTGCATAAGGAATGGGAGTTGATCCCGGATGCGGATGTTAAAAATAATACTGATCCTACTTGCTATCAGCGCGCATATTGCGCTTCCAACTTGGCTAAATTGCGTTACGCCCGCATCTTGCCCGTGGGCTGGGAAATGGCTGCCAACTCTCCTTACAATACAAAAAAGGCCGGCAAATACGTGACTTTGGAAGATGTGGTGCGCGGTTTTTATGTGTGTGATGACAAGGGGCAGGCTGATGCGTCGCATCCTTGGTGCAAATTAATTGATCCGAATTGGGTGATGGCCGCTCCGCCGTTTAATTGTTCCATCAAAGGTTATGGCAATACGGTGTTTGATGGCACGGGCATGCGTTTGCAAGAATGCGCTGACGCCATGTCGTGTTTGAAGCGCGATGATCGCGGCAAGTGCACGGGCGGTTATGGTTATTGCTTGGCAGAAAAACCGGTTTGGCGCTTTACGGCTGATATTTGTTTGGAGCGCTTCTCCAGCTGTCGCACTTATCAGACGCGAGACAAACAACGCGTGTCGTATTTGCGCAACACCATTGATTATGGCGCGTGCAGTGCGGACAACGTGGGCTGTATGTGGTATTCGTCCGAACGCGATTTGTCTGATCCCACGGGCAATGCTTGGGTCGGCGAGATTCAAGGCGGCCCGCGCAAATATTTTGACGCCACTATCAAAACTTGCACGGCCGCGGCTGATGGCTGTACCAAGCTGTTAGAAGTTTATCCGGGCAGTACCTCGTTGAACTTGGCGCAAAATGGTTCGTTTGAGCAAGCCTTGGATGAGCAGAATAAAAAGTTAGTGTCCTGGGAGTATAAAGATTCTAAAATTGAATATGCCGTGCCTGTGGTGGGCGAAGGGGATGAATCGGTTCATGGCGATCGAGGGCTTGAGGCTAAGAGCGGCGGCGATAATACCTTGTGGAGCGGGCGCGTAACTTTAAGCACAACGCGCAATTATACGCTTAGCGCCTACATCAGAAATCTCAAGGCTGACCAAGCCGGGAGTTTGAATCTTTCGCTCCAAATGTATAAGGCCACCTCCACGGAGGAAGCGGTGGCTAGCGGCAAGTTTTTCCGCAGTGAAGGTTGCAGCCAGCTGGTTAAAGAAGGTTCGTATGCGGGCTTTGAAGAAAATATTCAACCCGGTGAAGACAGCATCGTTTGGAAGCGCATAGTTTGTTCATTCGTATCCAATACAGGAACCGTGTCCGGTAAAATAAGAATCGGCGGTTCAAATATTTTAGTGGACGCTGTTCAGCTGGAAGAGGGTGAAGTGGCCACGAATTTTGTGGATGGATTGGCCAGCGGATTGGCCGAGAAATATCTGAAGGTTCCGCCCGATGAGCTTGATTGCCGCGGCGCTAAAGATGATCGTGCGAGTTGTTCCAAATATGCTCGCGTGTGTTCGCAAAATGACACGGGTTGTCAAGGTTATCGCGATGCCAATAATCCGACGGCGCCGGAAATTCCGGCTGCGTTGTCAGCTGTGGATTTTTGTCCGGCCGCGTGTGTGGGTTATGGCGAATATCGCAAACAAGCCTCCACCTTTGACTTGGGGAAGAGTTTGGATGAGCGTTTAAATGATCCCAAGGATATTGATACCGTGCATTTTATTCCGGCTTACAGCCAGCAGTGTTCATTGCAAGATGTGGGTTGTGAAGAGTTTACCAATATTGAAGAGGCCAAGGTGGGCGGCGAGCGCAAAGTGTCTTTCAATTATGTTCGCGCTTGCGAAAAGCCCGGTGAAAATACACAGACGTATTTTACTTGGGAAGGTTCAGATGTGGCCGGGTATCAGTTGAGGACGTGGAGTTTGATTAAACAAGATAAAAATTCCACTGCGCCCAAGATCATACAAAAGATGGGACCCGAGGGCATCTTAAAAAATCCGGCGTCTTGTAATGATGCGTTGTGGCAGAGCGGAGTTGATCCGGATTGCCGCCAGTTGTTTGATGCGGAGGGTAAGATGTTCTATGCGTATTTTTCGCAGACCGTGGTGTCATCTCCAAACTGCACGCGTTATCGTTTGGAAAAATCCAATGCTGATGATTGCACCAAGACCGGCGGCATATACGATGCCATCACCACGCAGTGCGTGTATCAGGTTTTAGCCGCAGAGAGTCAGCAGTGCAGTGCAGTCAACGCAGGTTGCCGCGCATATATCGGCACTACCGGCAGGAATACAACCATAATTTTGCAAGAGAGTTTCCGCGGCTCAACCAGCACGCCGTTTACCGCCGGTGTTTTGTCCAATGAGGCGGTGTTAGTGGGGGATCAATCGCTCTTAATCGCGGATCCGAATAAAGCTATACAAGATTTGAAAACAGCCACAGTTTTCCCATCCGGCGCCAACCAGCTATACAGCATTTCTTTTTGGGCCAAGACCACCAACCCAAATAAACAGGTGGTTCATATTTTTGTGGATGGCAAAGAAATTGCCAGTTTCGCCATGGAGGTTGATTGGCGGCGTTATGAATTCGGCCCGTTTACCACTGCCTCGTCGATTAACAAGTCAATTATCACTTGGGATAATTTGCCCAACCCAACTTTCATTGATGAAATCCGCATCGAGCGTTTGCTGGATGTCACCTACACGGTAAAAGATTCGTGGATCATTCCGGCCGAGTGCGATCGCACACCCGAGGGTTTGCCTGAACCGCGCGCCATGTTGGGTTGCCGCGCTTATAATGATCGCGATGGCAAGTCAGTGAACGTGCGGCGCTTTGGGCATTTGTGCCGCGAGGATGCCGTGGGTTGCAAAGCGTTTATTGATACGCGCGATTCGGAAAATCCGTACGCTGAAACATTCGTGATCAAGGGCACCAATACCAACACCAAGATTGATAAGCAGAGCCAAGAAAAGATCCAGCCGGCTTTTGATTACGAAAATAAATATGTGGGTTCAGCCACCACCACGCGGCCGGCTGATTTGTTCCGCTATTTAATTGATGAGCCCGGTGCGCGTTGCGACGCGGCCAATGCTTCGTGTCGCGCTTTTGGCAAACCCAAGTTTGCGCAGGATCAGCTGGGGATTGAGATGCCCACGAGTAGCTCGTTTGAGACCGTGTATTTGATTGATGACATCAAACAATATGTCACGGCCGAGGGCGCGCCCAACATGCTGTGCCGCAAGGATGAGTTGTTCTGCGAAGAGTTTAAGAGCGGTAAGACCGTGGCGTATTTCCGTAATCCGCAGAGCCACGTGTGCGAATGGCGCGACAAGGCTGTGCTCAAGAAAAATATTCCGAGCGGCATACCGCAAGACGGGGAATACAATGGTTGGTTCCGCAAGGGGACTGATTTGCCGTGCTATCCCAATGCCTTGTCTTCGGGTAACAGTTATTTGATTCGCCGCACGGCTGATATGGATTATTGGGGCTGGGTGGGCATGTGTCCGATTGAACAATCCGAGTGCACGGAGTTCCGCGACACCAATGATACGAGCGATCCCATACACCCAA
>JAGVIJ010000001.1 GCA_020056125.1 bacterium
ACATCTCGGTGCGGTTAGGACTTAGGTCTGAAAGCCCCAAGACTTTACCCCCGAGATGTTGTTTTGCTTAGGTGTTGCACTTTGAAGTTGAATTCAAGAGTCGTTGGTTGACATGGCCGTCAATTCATGATATTTGAATCACATCGTTCCAAACGGAGCGGATCGGCTGTGCGGAACACAGAAAACTCCCAAACCTCCGTATTTCCGTCGCGGTTTCCCAAGACGGATCAAAGCGGGGCGTGCAGGAGCCCGTACCATGACAACGGAACCCAAGGAAGTGACCAAGAGCCAAATCGGCCGCATCGTGCAATTGCTAGTCTCGGGCAAGGTGCTTCACGCTGATGCGCAGAGGTTTATCGATAGGTATTCGAAGAAGGCCAAGGTAGCGCTCGGCAAGGACGAGTACCTCGTGCCCGTGGGCTACGACATGCCGCGGGACAAGGCGACGCTCGAGGCTGAGTTCTCGAAGGGCGGCGTCTCGGATCTGTTCTACGGCGGCTACGAGTGGCAGAACCACTCGTCGTGCGCCGGGATCGACCAGACGCCGGGGTCGCCAAAGGCGACCGTCATGCTCGTCAAGCAATTCGGTCGCGCCATGACGAGCGAAGCCGCCATCGCCGAGATGGACAGGTTGGGCTACCGCCCAGCCACCCACCTCGAGGCCTACGCGTTCGCCAAGGCCAACCCGGATCTGCAGAGCCAGTTCTGGATCGTGGCTCTGGGCTCGTCCGCGGTGCGCGGTGGGGGCCGTTACGTCGCGATGCTGCGTGGTGCTTCCGGCGGGCGCCTCCTCGGCGCCTACTGGTTCGACCGCGTCTGGAACGGCCTCTATCGGTTCCTCGCCGTCCGCAAGTAGCCCCTGTGTCCTTGGTTTCTTGGCTCTTAAAACGGCACTTGAAACCTAGGACACTCGGCCCTCCTACGCTAAAGCTTCGGTGGGCGGGCTCTCCGACCCCCACGCCTATCTAATAGGTGCGGGGGTCGTTTTTTATTTTGCTATTTTACGCCGTTTTCGATACGATACTAGAATCTATGGAGAAAAAAATCAGAGCCGCGGCCGATTTAGCTGCTATCAAGGCATTTCTCACCCGCGGGGTGGAGAATGTTTATCCTTCAGCTGAAGCGCTGGAAAAGAAACTGCTGTCCGGCGACAAGCTGACGATTTATTTGGGCGTTGATCCAACGGGTCCGGATTTGCATTTGGGTCATGCTATTCCCATGCGCAAGCTGGCTGAACTGCAAAAACTGGGACACAAAATAATTTTACTCATCGGCGATTTTACAGCCATGATTGGCGATCCCACAGATAAGGCGGCGGTGCGTCAACCGCTGACTCGCGCTCAAGTTTTAGCCAACTGTAAAAGCTACAAAGAACAGGCGTCTAAAATTTTGGATTTTGGCGGAAAGAATCCGGTGGAGATGAAGTTCAATAGCGCATGGCTGGCGAAAATGAAGTTCGCGGATATTTTGGAATTAACCTCGCACTTCACTGTCCAACAGATGGTTCAGCGCGACATGTTCAAGCGCCGCGTGGAAGAGGACAAGCCCATTGCCATCACAGAGTTTTTGTATCCGCTTATGCAGGCTTATGACTCCGTGGTTATGGATGTGGATCTGGAAGTGGGCGGCAATGATCAAACTTTCAATATGCTGGCTGGCCGCGATCTCATGAAGATTTTGAAGAACAAAGAAAAGTTCGTGGTGACCAGTAAATTGCTGACTGATCCCACGGGCAAAAAAATGGGTAAGACCGAGGGTAACATGATTACTTTGGGGGATAGCCCGGAGGATATGTATGGCAAAGTTATGAGCTGGTCAGATGATATGATCGCATCTGGGTTCGAATTACTGACGGATGTGCCCATAAAAGAAGTTGAGGAGATGGTTCACACCATGGAACAAGGGGAGAATCCCATGACGTTTAAGCGTCAGTTGGCTAAAAAAATAGTTTCGAGCTTGATTTCCTTGAAGGCGGGGAAAGATGCGGAAGCTAATTTTACCAATGTGCATCAAAAACATGAGCAGCCGGAAGAGATGCCGGAATTTAAAATGCAAAATTCAAAATTAAAAATCGTGGATGCTTTGGTCGAGTCCGGATTAGTCCAATCAAAAACCGATGCGCGGCGGCAGATTGAACAGGGCGGAGTAAAAGTTGATGGGGAAGTGGTAAGGGATGTAGGCGCCACGGTCAAAGCGCCGGCTGTGCTGCAAAAGGGCAAGCGGCATTTTGTGAAATTAATTTAAACGCGATGCATTTGTGGAATAAAATTTTAAAAGATTTGGCCACCACGGTTTCAAAAGCCGCGGGGGTTAAGATTGAGGCGCAAGATTTCACAACGCCGCCTGATACGAGCTTGGGCGATATTGCTTTGGGTTGTTTTAAGCTGGCCAAGGAGTTGAAAAAAAATCCGGCAGATATTGCCAAGGATTTAGCCGCCAAAATAAAAATCAGTCCGGTGATTGAAAAAGCCGCGGCCGCAGGTCCGTATTTGAATCTTACTCTTAGCGCTCATCAGTTGGTTGATTCAGTGGTTTGCGATGTTGAAAAACAAAAAGAAAAATACGGGTTACAGGTTTCGGGTGCCAAGCGTCAGCTGATGTTTGAATACGCTCAACCCAATACGCATAAAGAAATTCACGTGGGTCATTTGCGCAATTTGTTGATTGGTTCAGCGCTGGTTCGTATTTTGAAAATGACCGGTTGGCAGGTGATTGCGGCCAGTTATCACGGCGACATCGGAGCGCATGTGGCCAAGTGTTTGTGGCATATGGCGACGCGTAGGGGCGTGGTTTCCTCGCCCGAAGAGCTGACGCCTCAAGCTGTGCAGAAGATTTTGAAGAGCGTTAAGACAACTCAAAAAAACGGCCGCTACTTGGGCCAGTTGTATGCTGAGGCCTCAAAGTTGTTAGAAGAAAAACCAGAACTCAAATCTCAAGTCGAAGCGGTACAGCAAAAGTTGGAAGCCGGGGATAAGGCGTGGGCCAAGCTTTGGGCTGAAACCAGAAAGTGGTCGCTTAAGGAAATGGCGGAGATTTTTAAAGAGTTGGATGTAAAAATTGATCGGCGGTATTTGGAAAGCGAATTGGTGCTAGCCGGGCAAAACATGGTGGATGAACTTTTGAAAAAGAAAATTGCCAAACACAGCGAGGGCGCCATCATCGTTGATTTAGAGGAAAAAAAGTTAGGCGTGTTTTTGATTCGCCGCTCGGATGGCACAGCGCTCTATGCCACCAAAGATTTGGCCTTGGCGCGGCTTAAACAAAAAGAATATCCCAAGGTGAAGCGCAGTTTGCTCTTGGTGGATCGGCGGCAGGAATTATATTTTAAACAACTATTCGAAACTTTACGCCGCTTGGGTTTTAAACATCAGATGGAATATGCGGGCTATGAATTTGTAACACTCAAGACCGGCGCCATGGCTAGCCGCGAGGGCAATGTGGTGACATGGCAGAGTTTTCGCGACGAAGTTTTGGCGCGGGCCGCGAGTGAAACGAAAAAACGCCACTCCGAATGGAGCAAGAAAAAAATTGAAGAGATCAGCCGGCAGATAGCGCTGGGCGCAATTAAGTTCGGCATGTTGAAACAAGATAATGATAAAATTTTGATGTTTGATTTGGAACAGGCCTTGGCATTTGAAGGCGACACGGGTCCGTATATTCAATACGCCGCGGCGCGTTTGAATTCCATCCTGCGCAAAGCCGGAAAATCATCTAATCGTGGGGCCGTCCTGCCTTGCCGGCAGGCAGGACGGCGTACGCCCGAACAATGCCAACCTGAAGAAAAACGTTTGGCGCTTGTCATGGCAAAATTCCCTCAGATGGTGGAACAAGCGGCTTTGGAGTTCAGGCCTGCGCTGATTGCTCGTTGGTGTTTGGAAATGGCCAACCGTTCCAATGAGTTTTATCACGAAGTGAAAGTATTGGAATCCGAGCCAGATATGCGACAGGCGCGATTACGTTTGGCTGCCAGCGCTAAAATGGTTTTGGGTTTAGGTTTAAATTTATTAGGCATCACCGTGCCTCAAGAAATGTAATGAAAAATAAAATTCTTTCTCCCGAGGAGTTAACCACCAATGCCATTGCCTTGATCGCCCATCAACTGCGCAGCTCTTTGGGCGGAATCAGTTCAGCCTCGGATCTATTGTTGCAAGGGGATTACGGAAAGTTCTCGACGGGAGCCAAAGAGATGATTCAGATGATTAAAATTCGGTCGGATCGCATGTTGTCTTTGGCTGAAACCTCAATCAACGCGGCGCGGCTGGAAAGCGGAGTATTTGATCTTAGGCCGGAAAATATTGATTTGGCGCATGAGATAAAAATGATTTTGGCGGAGTTGGAACCATTGGCTGCGGAAAAAAAGATCAAACTCACGGCGCAGATCGTTTTGCCCAGTCGGGTATTTGTGGATCGCGAAATTTTGCGCAACATGATTTTTAATTTGACGGACAATGCCATTAAATATACGGCGCGCGGCAAAGTGTCGGTGCTCTGCCGGATTGAAGGCGACCATTTAAAATTTGAAGTGGCGGATACGGGCGAAGGTTTAACGGCTGAAGAGAAAAAAATGTTGTTCCAGCGTTTTCATCGCGGCCGCGAGACCAAACATAAACACGATGGAGTGGGTCTGGGTTTGTACGTGGTGAAGAAAATGGCTGATGCGGCCAAGGCGCAAATCACGGTGCAGAGTCGAGGTAAAAATAAAGGCACGACTTTTCGCGTCTTGGTTCCGCTCAAAATTTGAAACGCAACAGGTTGACTAGTTGGAAACGCGAAAGGTAACGTACTCTCGTGAGATTTTATGTTTAACAACAGACATCAAGACAATTTTCGCGACGGCTCGTCATCTGATCGATCCAAGGTGACCATTATTGCGCATGGCGTGAGAGTGGAAGGCAATTTTACGAGTCAGGGCGATGTGTTGATTGAGGGCGATGTGGATGGCAATGTGGCGACCACGGGCATGTTGACCGTGGGGCCGCTGGCTAAACTTAAAGCTGATGTTAAGGCGGCCAAGGCCGTGATCGCCGGAACCATTGAGGGAAATTTGTTTATTGATGGGCATTTGGAAATTCAAGCCACGGCTCGGCTATTGGGAGATGTGACGTGCGAGACCGCGTCTTTGGGAACCGGCGCCACTTTAAATGGCAAGGTGATTATCGGCACCAAGGTGGCAACGCCGTCCGTGATTAAAGAAATTGAAAATCGGAGGACTAAGGAGCATAAAACCGAGGATTGAGGCGAAGTAAAAACCGATTCTCTTTTGTAACATGAACGTCCACTACGCTTATTTGTACGATGATTTTTTGAATGATCATAAGTATGAACGCGAAATTGCGGCCGTGGAATCCAAGTTAAATACTTTTGATTTAGCCGGCCGGGTCAGCCGTTTGGTTTTATTTCGCGATCCCAAAGCTTTGTTGGAGAGTTTGGCTAAACAGCGGATCAATACGGTGGTGGTCGTGGGGAACGATGAGACCTTGTATAAAACCGTGGGTTTTATGCCGGACTTAAATTTGACCGTGGGTTATATCCCAATTGAGAAGCCCTGGCGCGTGGCCGAGATGTTGAATATTCCGGTGGGTGCGCGCGCTTGCGACGTTTTGGCTGCCAGGTATGTTGAGTTGTTTGATATGGGAAAAATCGGGGAGCAATATTTTTTTTCCGAAGTGTTTATTCCGCATACGCGCGCCGGGTTGGAGGTGGAGGGGCGTTATCAAGTATCGCCGGCTCATGACGGCTCGCTTAGCATTAGAAATTTATGCAGCGCTCGAGAGGGGAGCGCAAGCGGTTTGGCGGATGCGAACGATGGTTTGTTGGAGGCGGTAATCGCGCCCGTAGAGGAAAAAAAGAGCCATTCATTATGGCGCCGGCAACGCGTCGCAGAGGCGGATACGCGCTTGTTGTTGTCTTATGGCACGATTGTTTCCGACGAAGTGATTGAGGTGCTGGCTGACGGCCGTCCGGTGCGCGGAAAAAAATTTGAAGTTGACGTGGCGGCTGATAAATTAAGTTTTATTACGGGTCGCGGGCGCCAACTTGCGCCGGCTGATGAGAAATTGCCGAAAAAAGAAAAAAATGTTAACATCCGCCAGCGTCGGCGTTGGACGAGAGTGTAAAAAATTCGTAGCCCATAATCAGTTGTCCATTTTTGACGGGCGAGTGGCGAAATTGGTAGACGCACCAGCTTGAGGTGCTGACGGTCGCAAGATCATGAGAGTTCAAATCTCTCCTCGCCCACCAAAAATTGATAACGCGCACTGATTGACAGAATCTTAAGGTGATGTTATTTTTTGCGCTTCTTAGTAATCCAATTAATTATCCAAACCGCTCGCAGGAGGAACTAGTGAGCAAACCTTTCAATCCCACAGACCGTCCTGGAAAGAAATCCATCTGGCTCCAGTCTATGGTGACTCGAGTTATGGTCTGGCAACACATCATGCGCCAGCAGGTGTTGGCCGTAGAGCGTGCACAGCAACAGCGCATCACCCTTTGGGTTCGACGCCGGAGCACCTTCTCCAAGAAGGATCGCAGGGGTTGAAATTGGGCGTGGTACTCTTCGCCCCAAGTAAAACTTCAGCATTTCTCGCGCCGCTTGGCGCCTTTTTTTATCCGTTGGATTTGACACGGCGCATAAATTAGTTTATCTTGTGCACTCGTTCAATCTAGTTTTTGAACCTTCACAAATTTGTAACACGAGAGGAGATGGGGATGCGCGAAATGCAAGGCCAAACTTTTGTGCATGACATGTCGTCGCCTTTCAGCTGTCTGGAAGGCTTGCGCGCTCATGGCTTGGGTAGCTACCCGGGTCGAGCAGTCGTCTTTCGAGACGGCGTGGTGGTAACTGGTGCGGATAGCCCAAGGGGGGAGTCGGATATTCACGAGAATCATCAGTCGTTGCAGAAGGTTGGACTTGGGGCGCAAAAGGTCATCGTGGTGCCCGGTTCCAACCTGCAGGAGGATCTGCTCGGCGATGCAGATCGTTTGGCGCAGGTCAGACGGGCGGTAAGCCAAGATGGCCGGCCGCTCAGCCTGTACTTGGCGCGCGGCATGGAGCCGCTCTTGGCTGCTCTGGGCGTGCGCTGGCAGGATACGGATGCGGCCAGCTGGGAGGTGGCGAGCGTGTTTGATGACAAATACTGCTGCCGCCTGTTGGGTTATGAGCTGGGTTTGGGGGCGACACAAGCTTTTCCCGCCTGGCACTTCGTCCAAGGAGAGTGCGACCTGAATCAGTTGGAGCGCATTCGCGCCGAGGTGCTGCAGACGGCTACCTGGAAAGGTTTGCCCACGACCGTGGTGGTGCTCAAACGCCATGATTTCGACGGCGGAGAGGGCATTCTGTTCTGGGATGACGAGACCAGCGAGGCCGAACTGCTGGCGTACTGCGAGCGGCATGGAGCGAGCGGCTTTCTGATGGAAGCCGGTTATCCTCGACACCTGTTCCATACTTGCGAAGTATCGTTGCAGGTGTCGATCAGCGAACGCAATTGGTGGATCGACTATCCCACCTTGCAGCTCACGCGGCATCACGCCCACGCGGGCAATGTCCTGGCGGTGGGTGAGTCTGTGCTGGAGCCGCGCGTTTCGAAGCGCATCCAGCTCATGGCAACGCCGTTCTGCGGCGAAGCGGTGCGCATGGGCTATGGTCAAGGCCGTAGCCGCAACATGGGGTTTGACTTTTTGGTGGTGGAATACAAGGGCTACACCCATGTGCTCTTGCTTGAGATCAATGCGCGCAACACGGCGCCATGCTACGCCAAGGCCGTGCTGGATCAGATCGCTCCGCGCTTTGCGGGGCAGTGCACCGTGGCCATGATCAATCGTCCGGTATCCGCTGGTCAGACACATGGTTCCGTTGAGCATGCGCTCAATGGCTTGATGTGGAAGGGCGCCAAGGAACCAGGCGCGATCATCGGCAACCCGGGTTGCATCTCGCACGGCATGGTTACTTTGTTCGTAGTCGGCCAACACCATCGGATCGTGCACGCGCTGTGCAAGGAATTGCCTGCGCTGTAGCCGCGGCCCGTCTCTCGGTGTTCCGGTCTTGTCCGCTCGGCCTCTGGGCTTGAGCGGATTTTTTTATAAAAATTTATGAAACAGAATAAAAAAAGCGCTGAGAAGTGACGACCCGAAGGTTGTTCTCTCAGCGCGAGAAAGTGTGCGCAGTCCGGCATTCACGCGCGACCGTGATCGCCAGAGTAATGAGTCTTGTTTGGAGGCTGATCAAGCTCTCCAGATGAGCGAGATTCGCGATCCTCGCTCCCACCAGCGAAACCCAGTGGAAACCCACTACCGTCTCAGGAGCCCCGGATGAGGGGGACAAACTTCGCTTCCTGTATTGCCAGGATGGGTGCGCACGCCCATCTGCTGTCCATGCACCTTTCGCACTCCCCGTGCGCCTATGCATTACAAACATTCATACCACAATTCAATAAAATCGTCAAGAGTATGTCCGGTTGGCGTTTGTCAACGAGTTGGAACAGCCACTAAGCATGAGCGTAGGAAAAACAACGGTGAAATGAATAAATTCGGTGTGTTCCAGCGAGCCTCAAATTCC
>JAGVIJ010000119.1 GCA_020056125.1 bacterium
CTTATTTGTCAGACACAGTCAAACCTGACTTCCCAGATAAAATCCAAACCCTGAATCGCACGCCAGGCAAACCCTATCTTTTATTCCTCAAAGACACTCCAGAAGTTGATGCTGAAACGCTGGGCAAAAAAGCCGATCAACTAAGAGAGCTCTTCAATGAACAAAAACTCCACGGCTTAACCCTCCAAGAATACCTGATCTTCCAAAGAGACTATACCGAGAGGCACAAAACAGAAGACCGGCCTCATCCTGACACCAAACATTGGACATGGCTCTTAGATTCAGAAGTTCCTGGTCGGGTGTTGGGCGCGTACTGGGGTCCGGACTATCGGCAGGTCGGGGTGCATTCCTTTACTTCGGACGATGCTGATCCGTCTTGGGGCGCCCGCTCCTCAGCCATCTTCGAACTTTGATCTTTGGAACCTTGAACCTTAATAATTTGGATTTTGAATTTTTTAATTTATATCAATCAAAAACTGGAGCGCAAAATGTCTTTTAGTTTATCCAACCCTTCTCCAGTCAAGCAGGACACAAACCGCACCGGCGTATTTTTTGCATTTTGCTCTTTGCTTTTTGCATTTATTAATTTATCGAGATGTTGTGCCCAAACATTGGTGCGTTGGTCGCGCGGCACCAGATCAATTTTATTAAACACATAAATTTTCGGGGTTGCGGCCAGCCCCAACTGTTCCAAGATTTTTTCCACTTCTTGCGCTTGCTGATGCCAATACTGATCGCTCGCATCAACCACGTGGAGCAAGAGATCAGCTTCAACGGTTTCTTCCAAAGTGGAACGAAAAGCGCTGATCAATTCCGGCGGCAGATCTTGAATGAAGCCGATGGTGTCGGACAACAGAATTTCTTGATTGTCAGCCAGCCACAATTTAGCCACGCGCGTATCCAAAGTCGCAAAAAGTTTATTCGCCACATACGCGCCCTTGTGAGTCAGCGCATTAAGCAGTGAGGATTTTCCGGAGTTGGTATAGCCCACGATGGAAACGGTTTTCAACCCCAAGCGGTCGCGCCGTTTGCGATGTTCGCCGCGCGAGCGGCTGGCGTCTTCCAATTTTTTTTCAACCTGGCTGGTTTGCAAAGCTAGGTGCCGCTTCATGATTTCAATATTGGTTTCGCCGATGCCGCGCGTGCCGATGCCGCCGGCCTGTTGTGACATCTCCATGCCCATGCCGAAAATACGCGGACCCATGTGGCGGATGGCGGCCAGTTTGATCTGTAGTTTGGCCTCGGCCGTGGTCGCGTGTTTTTGGAAAATTTTTAAAATCAGGTCAATCCGATCCCAAACTTGCAAGGGCCGGTCTTGCGCCTGCCCGCACAGCGCCCCGGCATGACGCACGATATCTCCAATCGCCAGCATTTGTTTGGGCTTGAGTAAATTGTTGATGATAATAATATCGGCTTTATCTCGTTTGGCCGTTTCGATTACTTCTTTTAATTTTCCGGATCCGATGTAGGTTTTGTAATCCGGCACACTGCGCCGCTGAATTATCTTCACGATCACAATTCCGCCATAAGTGTTGACCAGACACTCCAATTCATACAGCCGCCGCTTGGCTTCGGGCTGTTTCATCTGCGGAGGAATGATGTCGATCAAGATGGCGCGCGGTAACATGAGATCATAATGCAACATCTGTCTCGAAAGAGCAAAAGTGCAGGGCTTGAGTTATTCCGCTAACTTTGCTAGGATTTTGAGGTATGAAAGTCATTTATTGCCGCGACTTCGGGCATGACTGCAACGCCAAAATGCGAGGAAATTCCGTGGATGATGTGGTAAACGCCGCCATTAATCACGGTGTTAGCATGCACGGCCAAGAGCATAAAAAATTAAATTCAGCCGAGGGGCGGGAGGAAATTGCAGCTAAAATTAAAGAGGAATAGGTTTTTATGTCAAAAATTCTTGTTTTTAGTCCGGGCTATTTAGGAACCAGGATGACGAATGCGCTGGTTGCCGCCGGGCATAATGTATCAACGGTGAGAGTAGAGATCACTGATTTGGCGGCCGTGCGTCAGGCATTGGATGAATTTAAACCTGAAGCGGTTTTAAATTGCGCTGGAGTAAAAGGCACGCCCAATGTTGATTGGTGCGAAACGCATCAAATCGAGACCATGCGTTCCAACACCATCGGCCCACTGATTCTGGCACAGGCTTGTGGAGAACGCGGTATTCATTTCACGCATCTTGGGTCAGGTTGCGTATTTTATGGCCCCTCGCCTGATCCTAAAGGTTGGCGCGAAGATGATTATGCCAATCCTTCTGCCATGTACACGCGGTCAAAATACGCGGCTGACTTGATCCTGACTCGTTTTCCCAATGTCGCGGTTGTGCGTTTGCGCATGCCCATTGACGATGTGCCGAACCCGGGGAATTTAATCGACAAGCTCGCGAGTTTTCCAAAAATTATTGATGTGGAGAATTCCGTGACCGCGGTTGAGGATTTGGTTCAAGTCATTATCGGAGTGATTGAAAAGAGGGGGACAGGAGTTTTCCATGCCTTAAACGATGGCGTCATGCGTCATCGCGATTTGATTGCCTTGTATGAAGAATTGGTTGATCCCACACATACCAACGAATGGATTTCGACTGATCAGCTCATGGCCTTGGGGCTCGTGGATAAAACGCGTTCCAATTGCATTGTGCAAAATACGCGGCTCAAAGAATACGGGATTACCATGCGTCCGATTCAAGTGGCGCTGCGCGATTGCATGGAGAAATATGCCAAGGCCGTTAAATCATCCGCTAAATAATATTGACCAAAATAAATCATTTCGCTAATCTGTCTGAATTCTAACTTTTAATTTCCAACCTATGTCACAATCTCTGCAATTTGCATTAGCCGCCGCTGTGCTCGCGCTAATCTGGGGCGCATTTTTAGTTCGTTGGATTATTAAAAAACCCGCGGGCGAGGGCAAGATGATTGAGATCGCCAAGGCCATTCAAGAAGGCGCCAAGGCTTATCTCAACCGCCAATATAAAACCGTGGGCGTAATTGGCGCAATTATTTTTTTGATTTTGATTTTTACACTGGGCAAAAAAATCGCCGTGGGTTTTGCGCTGGGCGCGTTTCTGTCCGCGCTGGCCGGCTACATTGGCATGAACGTGTCAGTGCGTGCCAATGTGCGCACAGCTGAAGCGGCCAAAAAAGGCATTAAACAAGCGTTTGAGATGGCTGTGAAAGGCGGAACGGTTACGGGTTTGTTCGTGGTTGGCTTAGGACTTTTGGGTGTGGCCGGATATTATGGTTTGACGCATGATTTGAAAGCCCTGGTTGGTCTTGGATTTGGCGGTTCATTGATTTCGGTGTTCGCTCGTTTGGGTGGTGGAATTTTTACCAAAGCCGCGGATGTGGGCGCTGACTTGGTGGGCAAAGTTGAGGCCGGCATTCCAGAAGATGATCCGCGCAACCCGGCAGTGATCGCTGAC
>JAGVIJ010000078.1 GCA_020056125.1 bacterium
CGGTAGTCGCTAATTTTATCAATGGTCGGAACTAGCCAAGCTCTCGAGCGCGCATCCGATCATTGATAAAATTAGCGACTACCGCGAAGTGACCAAATTGCTTTCCACCTATGTAGAAGTTTTGCCTGCGTTGGCTGATAAACAAGATCGCGTGCACACAACTTTTAATCAGGCGTTGACTGCCACGGGCCGGCTCTCATCGGCTAACCCCAATCTGCAAAATGTTCCGGCCAGAACTGATTTGGGGCGCAAAATTCGACGCGGATTTATCGCGCCCGAGGGGTACAGGTTGCTGTCTTGTGATTATTCGCAGATTGAACTTAGAATCGCCGCGGCTTTGGCCAAGGATAAAAAAATGATTGAGGCATTTGAGCAAGGCCAAGATATTCATACGGCTACGGCCGCTGCGATTTGGGGCATCGTGCCCAAAGAGGTGACCAGGGAGCAACGGCGCGCGGCCAAGGCCATCAATTTTGGAATTATGTATGGCCAAGGATCGATTGGCTTGTCGCGCGCAGCCGGAATTTCTTTTGAAGAGGCGCAAGAATTTATTGCGCGTTATTTTGAGGTCTATTCCGGGTTGCGGGAATTTTTGGATCAGACTAAATTGCAGGCGCATCAGCGCGGTTATGTGGAGACGCTGTTCGGTCGGCGCCGCTCCATTCCGGAAATTAATTCTCAACGGCCGGAGTTTCGAGCGGCCGCGGAACGTACGGCGATTAATATGCCGGTGCAGGGCACGGCGGCGGATTTAATTAAACTGGCCATGATTGAAATTGATCAACGCTTGCCCGAGATTTCAGCGCAGAGCCGCATGTTGTTGCAGGTGCACGATGAATTGGTGTTTGAAGTTCCGGATAAAGAGGTGGAAAAAGTCGCGTCAAGTATGGTTGACATCATGCAAAGCATAGAAAAGATCGGCGTGACCATTGTAGTGGACGCCAAGGCGGGGAAAAATTGGGATGAGATGGAAAAAATATAATTTATAAAATTTTAGGTGGCAGGCTACGGGTTTTGTGTTAAGCTCTGAGCATGATTATTGTTTGTTCGGGGTCGGACACATATCGTGCGCGAGAAAAGGCGCGCGAGTTGGTTGATGCGTTTCGAAAAAAACACGATCCCCGCGGTTTATCCACCGAATCAGCGGAGGGAATTACGGATTTGAAGTCTCTGCTCCCCCGGCTGGGCACTACCTCGATGTTTACTAAGAAGAAAATGGTGCGCGCCGACGGTTGTTTGAAAAAATTAAAGTTAGCTGAAGTCAAAATTTTGGTTTCCAGTTTAAAAAACGACGCTGAAGATACGATTTTATTAAGTTTAGAAGAAAAGGTTGACCCCAAAATTACGGAAGAATTAAAAAAAGGATCTTTTTTTCATTATCCTTTTGAAACGTTGAACGGCGACAAGTTCGCGCGGTGGTTAATGGAGCGAGCCGCGAGTTTTAACTTGAGTCGCGAAGTAATTTTAAGCATTGCGGCATATACGGATGGTGATCCGTGGTATGCGATTAACGAAATGGCGAAACATGCGGTCATGGAGCAAGGCGTCGGTCAGAAAGTTGGAGTTGAAGAAGGCGAATTTCAGATCGTAGATGCCTTTTTGGCTGGCGGTAAGTCGCGCACCAAGATTTATAACCACGAAAATTATGGAATTTTTGGTTTAATCTACAAACAGTTGATTACGCATATTAAAGTGAACAGTGGCCAGACGGCTGGAGTAGCGCCATTTTTAGTTAGAAAAATGAGGCAGATCAAATGCCCGAACGCGCGTCAAGTGTATAAAAAAATTCTCCTAGCCATGGTTTTGTCTAGGAGCGGATTAGCTAAAGAAAATGAACTCGATAGCACAATGTAAACAAAAAACCTCCGGTTAGGAGGTTTTTGGTGTAGCCAGGGCTCGCATTAGTACAGCTTTTTTGCGATTGGCAAATTGTTGAGTGATAACGTGATTTTTGGCTAATTTATCGGATGTTTTTTGAAATTGAATCACAATTTTTTTAGCTTCAGCCGCATCTCCCTTTTTAAGTGCGAAATTTACTTGTTGAAACAGCCAATGCAATTGCTTGCGGAGCAATTGATTTTTTAAATACTTGGCTCGGCTTTGTTTCAAATCTTTCTTTGAGGCTTTCTTGATTGGCATAATTAAATATCGTTAATATGAGGCAATACTAA
>JAGVIJ010000101.1 GCA_020056125.1 bacterium
CAGGTGATCGGTGTCACCATGGATAAGGAGCCTGTGGACTATCAAGTTACTGAACAGTCCGATGGTTTATCCATCAAGATCGGTTTCCCTAACCGATATGTCTCGGGACAGCATACTTATGCCATTACCTATGAAACCGATCGGGCGATTAATTTTTTCCCTGATCATAGCGAGCTGTATTGGAATGTGACGGGCAATGACTGGCTCATCCCGATTGAGCGGGCGCAATTCACGCTTGATGTATTGACTCCCAATGCAGTCGCGCCGAAAATGCAGTTGGCTTGTTTTACCGGCGTCTCTGGTTCGACTGAAACTGCGTGTACAGCCCAAGCCCAAGCCCAAGGCGCGCGAGCCGTGTTTAAAACCACGCGGCTATTAGATTTGGAAGAAGGTCTGACCATAGTAGTTGGTTTGCCCGCGGGTTTAATTGTTGCGCCGACGCTGATGGAAAAAATAGGGATGCTGTTAGCAGACAATTGGATTATGCTCTTGCCGTTCGCGGTATTTTTGATCATGTTTTTACTTTGGTTTTTTACAGGTCGAGATCCCAAATTAGGCGTGATCATCCCGTTGTATGAATCCCCGCGCGACTTGAATCCGGCTGAACTGGCCGCGGCCTATGAGGATGGAGCTTTACCGGAGCGCGCTTTTCCGGCAGTGATTATTAATTTGGCGCAGCGCGGTTATTTGCATGTGCGTTATGAAAAAGATGGAGCGGATGAGACGGGGTTTTCATTTATAAAAAAGAAACCGGCCGATGCAAATTTATTAGACGATGAACGCGCGGTGTTTGAAGGCTTGTTTAAGTCCGGCGGGCTGACCAGCGTCAGCGATTTGCGCAAGAGTAAATTTTATATGGCGGCTGAAGCTGCTCGCAAAGCGGTTTGGGAGCGCTTAAAGGAGAAAAAAGTTTTTCGACAGCGGCCGGCTTTGGTGCGCGCCGGTTATGTGAGCGTCGGCGTGTTGATGATTGTCATATCATTTATGTTGATTGATCCGTTCATCTTGATACCGGCGGTGGGTATAATTTCCGGTGTGATCATCCTTGGTTTTGCCATGGTTATGCCGCGTCGCACAGCTGACGGAGCTAAATTGCTGGCCGAGATTAAGGGGTTTGAATGGTTTTTGAGCGTGACTGAAAAGGAGCGCTTGAAATTTCATGACGCGCCCAAAAAAACTCCGGAGCAGTTTCAAAGAATGCTGCCCTACGCCATTGCCTTAAAAGTGGATAAAGAATGGGCTGATCAATTTCAAGGAATTTCATTAAAGTCGCCTGAATGGGCTGAAGGTCGCGGCTGGTCAGCGGCTCATGCGGTTGCCTTCACGGCAAATTTACAATCCATGCAAACGGCTACAGCCAAGGTTTATCATAACCCGGCGTCTTCATCTGCCGGCAGTGGTCACTCGGGATTTGGCGGCGGCGGGCATTCAGGCGGTGGCGGCGGTGGCGGCGGCGGCGGGAGTTGGTAGTAAAAAAATGTCATCGCGAGGAACGAAGTGACGTGGCGATCTTTTTGATAAAGATTGCCACGCTGCGCTCGCAATGACAGATAAATAAAAACCGGCGGGAAGGCTTCCGCGCCGGTGAGGAGGTTTGAGACGTTGAGGGCTAGCGACTCGGAATTTCCGATTCAGGCAACTCCATGGTGTAGAGGTGCCGGCCGATCACGCCGTAGTAGAACCAGCAGCCGTGGCGCTCGAACGACTTGCTGGTCAGTTCGGAGTGCGGGAGTTGATGCTCCGCGGCCAGCTCGCGGTTTTTGGCGCCCAGCTGGTCGCTCTGGTTCACCATCTCATCGAAGATTCGGTGCTGGATCCCCTCGCGACCCACACGCCATCATGGAACGGTCACTCGGGTGTGGATATGCTTGTCCGAGAATGTGCCTTCCGTGGCGTGTCGGAAAGTGTGGATGAGCGGCTGGCCGCTCGAGCTGAATCCCATCACGGTCACCTCGTAGGTGATTTGCGGGCCGTGACTGGTCTCGGGCTGATCATCGTCCAGCTCGTACGTCTGGTCTCCGCAGACCACGGCGTTGGTCTTGCCGTGGAACTTGGTGACCATGCAGGGCTTGCCATCCGGCGTCACCGCCAGATCCCATACAGCCTTCTCTTCCGTGCCCCAATCGTCCGGAAGTCTCTTGGCCTCCAGACACAGCCTTGGCATGATCGGGCCGTTCGGATTCTTGATGAAGGCTCGCAGTTGCTCCTCGGTGATGTGACCTCGTTTGGCGTTACAGCGTTCGAGCAAACGCTGGAGCTGTTCGCCGGTCACGCGGTGGGTTGCGCGCGGTGGGAGTGCCATGTTCTCTCTCCTTGCTCTCATCCTTAGCCAGATTTGCATAAGCGCACCGTGCGCCAGGGCAGACTTTGGATAGCTTTGGTAAAGAGCGGTTGGATTCTAAGATTATTTTGTTTGAGCCTTGAGCAACTTGGCGATGATCTCGGCGTTGAGGTCGAGGGCGCTGTTCTCGGGTTTGACGCTGAACTTTTCCTCTCGAACGATGGTCACGCCGGTAATCCGTTGCGCCACCTGCGGTTCAGCCAGCATGGCTTTTTTGTCGAGTTCGACCTTGGGGCGCAGGAAGCGCTGCAGCCGCCGTCTCTGGGCATCCTTGATGGCCGCCTCCTTGTCCTCGACCCTGACTGACGGAGGATCGTCGCGCCAGCTCATGGTGCCGGTGGCGAGCCTGACCGTCTTCTGCTTGCCGCTCTCGGTGAGCTCTGCGCGATTGGCTTCGGCAAAGGCTTGGAGATCCTTGAAACATTGCCCGGCCTTCTCCTGGAGAGGACGAATGGCCTTATCGGTCGCGGCGCGGATCTCGGCGATCTTTTCATCAGTCTCGGCAGACAGCGCTATGGCCTCGCGAAACAGATGACCGATGAGCTCGAGCGCCACAGACGCTTCAGCGAGGTTGCTTGGCAACTGAGGCGCAGTCTCCTTTGGTTCGGGTTGTTCTTGAACGAGCGGTTTCGGATCCTTCTTCTTCGCCATGGTTCTCTCCTGGTGGTTGGCAGGGCGTTGATGCGTGAGCGCAGAATGGCACAAACCAGCCGGTTCGTCAATATCAAAACATCCGACGCAGGACCTGTTCGTCGGCAGGCAGACGTCGGATGTAGGACGGGCACCTCGATAGCTATCGGGGTGCCCCTACTTTTGTCCGGCGCTGCCGAGCAGTTTCATTTTCTGCATGGCCACTTCAGCCATGAGATGAATGGCCGGTTCCAATAGTTTGCGCGGGTCAATCACTTGCGGTTGATCATCCACAGCTTGGCGCACGCCGGCCGTGAAAGCCAAACGCAAATCAGTATCAATATTCACTTTGGCCACGCCGTGCTTAACCGCGTTTTTAATATCAGCGTCCAAAACTCCGCGCGCATGACCCAGTTTGGCGCCATGCCGTTCGGCTAGTTTGAGTAAATCCGCTCGCACACCCGATGCGCCGTGTAAGACCAAGGGCAGTTTGACCAGTTGAGCGATTTTTTTCAACCGCTCAATATCCAAATGCGTTTCACCTTTGAATTTATATGCGCCGTGCGCTGTGCCGATGGCCACAGCCAGAGAATCGCAACCCGTGTCTTGAACGAATCGCGCAGCCTCTTCGGGTTTGGTTAAGACTGCATCTTTTTCTGCCACGGAGACCAAGTCCTCAATGCCTTTGATAGCTCCGATTTCAGCTTCCACAGATGCGCCGTACTTGCGCGCCAGGCTCACCACGGTTTTGGTCAGCGCCACATTTTTAGCATAGGGGAGCAGAGAGCCGTCGAGCATGACCGAGGTATAACCGCAGGCCAGGGCGGCTTGAAAGTATTTTAAATTCTTCCCATGATCCAAGTGCATGATCACGGGAATTTTTCCGCTAGCGGCCACGCGAATCAGCGCCGCTAAATATTCCACGCCCGCATAATCAATGGCGCCCTCTGTGGTTTGCACAATCACCGGCGACTTCATCTTTTCAGCTGCAGCCATGATCGCTTTAAGCGCTTCCAGATGGTTGATATTAAAAGCCGGCACCGCGTATTTTTTAGCGCGCGCTCGGACTAAGATTTTTTTGGCAGCAACAAGCATAAGATTGGAATATCGAATGTCGAATTTCGAATATGGAATGCTATTTAATTAGTTTTGGTTGAATACGCGAGTGGCGCTTAAGCATTTTTTGCATGGCGCTCGAGGTGAGCAAACCGGCTTGCGGTCCGATCTTTTGAATCACGCTCCAGCTGTTGGCTGTGCCCCAGCGCAAAGCCGTGGGTAAATCCAAACCCTTGAGCAAGGCAACCGTGGCTCCGATGGCAAAGCTATCTCCGGCGCCGGTTTTTTCTTTGGCATGATCTCCAAAAATCGGCATGTGCCAATGCGCTTGGCCGTCAAAAGCATCGGCCCCGTTTTTACCGTCAGTGATGATCACTTGTTTGGCGCCCAAGCCAGAGAACACGCTTAGCATGTTCAGCATGGTGCGTTCTCCGTTTTGCGGCAGGAGATAGAGCGCCTCATCTTTATTGAGAATAAATAAATCACTCCGCGCGATTAACGGTTTGATGGGTTCCAAGCCGCGTCGGATGTGCGTGGTGCCGGGCTGAAAAACAAAGTGCGCTTTAGGTTGACGTTTCAATTCTTTTAAAAGCACGCGATCAAACTTGGCATGCTTGGCGCCCATGGCCGAGTAGTAGATACATTTAGTCGCAGCCAAGCGCGGCATCGCATAATCGCGGGTTTCAAAATGCACCAATTGAGTTCGCTCTCTTTGAAAATTCAAAATAGTGGCCTCGCTCGTCGGATGTTTTTTATCAATGATTACGTATTGATGATTGACGCGGTCAGCTTGCAGAGCGCGGCGGATTAAATCTCCATATTCATCTTGCCCCACCCAAGTGACCAGCGCGGATTTTAGACCCAAGCGCGAAGCGCCCACAGCCGCATTGGCTGAATTGCCCGCGGCCGGCGTATGCACCACCTCTTGTACCGGAATTTTAGCTGCGTATTCCAAACAGAGCACGCACCTCTCTTTGGAGATTATGCAGTTCACTGACGCATCATCCAGCATGTAAAAAACATCGTGCAATGATTCGCCGATGGCAATTAGGTCGTAGGTGGTTTTCATGGTGCGGGGCATAATTAGCGTTTGTTTTTAGCGGCGGCGATCCGGGCTTGTGCCTCCTTTACTGCCTTTTTATCCGCATCAACTTCGAGTGCTTTCTTAGCCGCTGTCCAACCTTGCACGATTTCTGGTTTTCCTTTTTTAGGTTTCACTTTCTGTTCAAGTTCTGCCGCGGCTTCTGCCCACTTGTTTGAACCTACGACATTTTCTTCTTCGGCGGCAAGACCTTTAAGCGCCGCGACTTGTTCTTCTCGGGTGATGGGTTTGGTTTTTGGAAGCTCGATGCCTTGGCGCGGACGCGGTGGCGGAAGAGGTTTCCTTTTGGCCGCCTCTTCAAATTGAGCGGCACGCCCTTCGAGCCCGGCATCTTTGAGAGCGGCAACTCTTTCTGCATCAGTGATGGGTTTCTTCGGATCGTACCCAGCCGCGCTCTTTTCTAATCCTCGCGTGGCCTCGTCCCATTTTTTGGGATCCACGATGACGTTTTCTGGCATGCCTTCTTTCATATTATTTTTTCTTTAATACTTTTTTAATTGCTTGTTTGATTGATTTTACGTCCATGCCCAGAGCGGCGATGAGCTCATTGGGTTCGCCGGATTCGCCGAAGCGGTTGGGCACGCCGATGAATTCCATGGGCGTGGGACAAACCTTAGCCAGATATTCTGCCACGGCTCCGCCCAAGCCGCCCGTGATTTGATGTTCCTCAACCGTGACTATGGCTCCGCACTTTTTTGCGGCCGCTAAAATTGTCTTCTCATCCAGCGGCTTGATGGTGTGCGAGTTGATGACCATCACATCAATCTTTTCCCGGCTCAACTCTTCGGCCGCTTGCAAGGCATTATAAACCAAGGGTCCGCAAGCTACGATGCAAACATCGCGGCCGTCTCTAAAGATCGAGGCTTGTCCAATCTTAAACGGCGTACCGGACGTAGTAAAGGCCGGAGTTTTTTCGCGCGCAAAACGCACATAACACGGCCCTGCGATTTTTGCCACGGCTAGCGTGGCCTTTTCAGATTCCAGGGCATCGCAAGGAACCACGATGATGATGTTGGGGATGGGACGCAGGGAGGCGATATCTTCTGTAGCCTGATGCGATGCGCCGTCCGGGCCAACCGAAACTCCGGCGTGACAACCCATCACTTTGACATTGGCATTGTTCAAACAGAGGTTGGAGCGGATTTGTTCCCAAGCGCGTCCCGGACAGAAAGTGGCATAAGACGCGATGAAGGGAATCTTGCCGGCCAGAGCCAAACCCGCGGACATGGCAGCCAGCAATTGTTCTTGCACGCCGATTTCAATAAAGCGTTCGGGGAAATGTTTTTTAAAATCCGTGTTGCGTGTGGAGTCGGTTAAATCAGCACACACCACCACCACATTTGGATCTTTCTTTCCGGCCAGGACCACGCCTCGGCCATAACCGTCGCGCGTGGGCACAGCCGGCAAGTCCGGAGCAAAAAGATTTTTTACCAATTTAGCGTCCTTGCGAATCATATTGGAAGTCCCGAGTGCCGAGTCCCGAGTTTAGAAATTAGGAATTTAAGTGTGTTCGGCTTTGAGTCGTCGCTCCAGTGTTTTTAATTCATGCAGAGCATCTTCAGCTTCGCCGGGTTTAAAAGGCTGGCTATGCCATCGATAATCATTTTCCATGTAGGACACGCCGCGCCCTGGGATGGTGTGAGCGATGATGCAGACCGGTATTTGGTGAATAGTTTTAGCTTCTTCCAGAGCCTCCCAAACTTCAGAAATATCATTGCCGTTACACTCCAAAACATGCCAATTGAACGCTTCGTATTTTTCGCGCAAGGGCTCGAGCGGCATCACGTCTTCAGTATCGCCGCTGATCTGAATATTGTTGCGATCAATGATGCACACCAGATTATCCAATCGATTTTTTCCGGCGAACATGGCCGCCTCCCAATTAAGTCCGCAGGCTTGTTGCGCATCAGACGTCAGACAATAAGTGCGCCAGGTTTTTTGATCCATTTTAGCCGCATAAGCCATGCCCGCGCCTTGAGCCAGACCCGCGCCCAACGGACCGGAGGAGACTTCCAGCCCCGGGAGCTTGGAGCGCTCCGGATGGCCTTGTAGACGGCTGTGGAATTTGCGCAGGGTCAATAATTCTTTAACCGGAAAATATCCAGCCTCGGCCATAGCCGCATATTGAATGGGACAGATATGTCCGTTGGATAAAATCACGCGGTCGCGCTCGGGCCAATTCGGATTTTTTGGTTGATGATGCAGTTCGTGAAAATATAGCACCGTAAAAATATCAGCCATGCCCAACGACCCGCCCTGGTGTCCGCTCCCGGCTGCCTCAACCATGGCGATGACGTGTTGGCGCAGACGGTTGGCCACGAGTTCGAGCTCCTTAATCTTTTTTTCGTGTAGATGCATACGGATCTATCTGCGGATTTTTTTCATGGCGAATTTTAGGACTTTCCAGCCGAGCCAGATAATCAAGCCGATGAAAATTACGATCGGTATGAGCAAACCAATCACCGCGATCACAAAGGTAATCATGAAATCCACCAAACCCTGGAGCGAGCTCACTAAATCGCGCACTGATTGGCGCAAAACCTCAAGCGGTTGCCAGGTGCGCGATGGTACGTTCACGCGAGTCTCCTCGGTCAGCTGAATGGAAATCGTGGACATGTCCGTGCGATTTTCCAAATAGCGTTTTTGCGCTTCCAACCGCTCAATGCGTCCGCGCACTTCAGCTAATTGGCGGGTGACAGAAAGTATCTCTTCCACACTGCCGGTTTTTTTCATTAAATTAATATAGGACTCCTCTTCAGCTTTGGAATTTTTAATATTCGCCGCTAGATCTATGTACTCCATGGTTACGTCCTGCCCTTGGGTGGACTCATTTAAAACCACGGTGGCCAGTTTTTTGAATTCCGTGAGGCTGGATTCAAACACTTTGACCGGTACGCGTACGCTGACCCAGGCCGTGCGTGATCCGGTGCCAGGATCTTGGATGGAACTGGATTCTACGAAACCGTTTTTAGCTGTGGCCAGCGTGGTGATTTGCGCCATGGTTTTGGCAACATCTTCAACCATAAGTTCCAGACTGCCGGTTTTGATGACGCGCGCCACATCGACGGATGTTCCCGCGTCAACGGCGGCTGACCCGGCGGATTTTTGCGCGCTTGGCACAGCCATTTCAGCTACGGCATTGGGCATGGGCGCAAAGGTGGCCGTGTCATAACGAGCCATGATGGACGCGGTTCCGCCCTCGCCCGACGAGGAGGATTCGGGGAGGAATGATCCAACAATTGAAGTGATGATAGATAACGCGACAATGACCAAAAGGCCATAGCCAGCCCAAGCCAAAAGCCCGGGTTTTTTATCGGTAGAAAGTAAATTTTTCATATGGCCGTATTGTAGCACGCCGCCCGTTCGGTCGCTAAACGCCGATTGAGGCAAAACAAAAAAGACCGTGCGGCCTTTTTTGTTTGCTTGGAATGCGATTAGTTGATCACACTAATAGTGCCTTGGTTGGCTGGGTGGATGGAACAGGAGAAATCGAACGAACCCACGGTGTTGAAGATGCGCGTATAGCTGGCATCGGGCGCGAGCAGACCCGATTCAAACCCGGCGCCGCTGACTGAATGTTCCACGGTGTCGCGATTGGTCCAGACAACCGTACTGCCTTTTTTAACCGTGGTGGAAGCCGGCACAAAACTCTGTGTGGTATTGGAAATGGAAATCGTAACCTGATTCTCGTTGAACTGTTTGTCCACGGCAATAGTCTGCGTGGTATTCAGCACATCCTGCGGCGCATATTGCGAGGAAGTTTCAATAGCGGAGCCAATGGTATAGTTCACGAAAAACGGATCCGGGATATCATCAATGCGTCCTTTCCAATTCAGGCCATACAAAGTCTCGGCCAGTTCAGCGGTTTGCACCCAGCGCAGAACGCCGCCTTGATCCACGGCATAAACTTTGGGATCAGTGGTGATTTTTACCATTTTATAACCCGGCCGATAGGTGACGTTGGATCGCCCTAAAGGCATGGCGCTAAGCGCGGAGTCGGAGATGGTTTTTACTTTTGAAAAATCCGCATACCAAGAGAAATAAGTTTTTTCATTGGGGAACACGTAGCGTTTGCCATCCGAACCAAAATAATAAACCGTGTTGATAGTTGCGCCGCGAATTAAATCGCCGGTGGTAAAAGCGCTGGAGGCGGCTTGCGCCGAGAGCGGGGAGACGGCTAAAAACACGAGTGATAAAAGATTGAAATAGATTGCAATTTTTTTCATATATTTTTAAAGTTTACTCTTATTTAATTCGTCATTCGAAATTCGAGATTTTATTGCACTGTCACCTGTACGGTTTCGCTCGTGGAGCTTAAGCCCAACTTGTCCGTGATGCGAGCTTTAAAGGTCAAGATGCCGGCTGTGCCCCAGGGGCCGGTTTCAGCCGGGCAAGAAAGTACATTTTGGCAGGTCTGAATAACTTGATCATCGCGTAGGATTTCAATTATGTCAATCCCATCGTCATCACTGCCTGCGGCGGTCAAAGTTACCATTTCGCCCTGATAGATCAGATTCTTATTGGCGGAAAAAGAAATAGCCGGGCTGTCATTGGTGTCGATGGTAATGGTTTTGGTTTCAGTGCGATAAGTGCCGCCCAAACTGTCCGAGACCACTCCATAAAATTCGTGGATTGTGCCGACTGCGTCAGCCAGCGTATCGCTCCAGCGGCATTGGCGGATGGCCGAGGCACACGCCTTGGTGGAATAACCGTTTTTATAAATATCCGTGCGCACCACATTGATTGAAGCATCGCTTCGATGATCACTTCGCCCAGTTGCCCGGAGCGGATGCGCTCGCGGCCGATGAGAATTTTGGTTGCGTTGCTGGATGAGGCATCGATGGTGACCGTGGCTGTTTGAGTCAGCGTTGCGGTGTCCAGCGCCGTAACTAAAACCTTGGCTTCATATTTGGCCTTAGTGCCGGAGACCGGAATGCGCGTTTCATCCGTACAGACTGAAGCGGCAGCGCAGGTTTTGATCAGTACGCCGTCAAAAAATAATTCAATTTTGGTTATGCCGCTGGAATGTTTGGCTGTGGCCGTTAAAGTCACCAGGTCTCCGGCTATGGCTGATGTCTTAGATAAGGTAAGCGTAGCCTCGGAGGTGACAGTGATCGGTGCAGATACAATCGGCGCAGGCACAGCGGTCACCTCTGCTCTCAATGTGCTTTGGATGGTGGAGTACAAGTCGCGCACTGTGGTCGAGTTATAGTCAGTGCTCAAGGTGAGCGCATTGCCCACCACATAGTTGATAAAAAACGGGTCAGGCAAATCGTGTACTTCTTGCGCCCAGCTATCGCCATAGAGCAATTTGGCTGTCCCAACATTGCTGACCCAGCGCAAAGTTTTGCCCGCGTCCACGGCATAGACTTTGGGGTCAGAGGTCAGCTTGAGCAATTGCACGCCCGGACGATAAGTTACATTCCCGCCCAAAGATACGGCGGCCAGTTCAGCATCAGTGATGGTTTTGACCGCGCTAAAATCTTTATACCAAGAAAAATAAGTTTTCTCCGTGGGGAACACATAGCGCTTGCCGTCTTCCGCGTAGTAATAAACCGCGGGCGTGGAAGCCTTGATTAAGTCGCCGGTAGTGAACGGTACGGTAGCGGCAGTAGCTAATGAAACGTAGGCCACAGCCAGACCGGATAAGAGTAAATAGCGATAAAGCATAATGATTTGGACTTCCGCGTTTGGCGCATAACTTTGTCGAAACCTCCGCTTGGCGCTCAACGTACTTCACTGTACGCCTCGCGCCAATGCTCGGTTTCTTCGCGTTCTGCATCCAAACGCGAAAGTCCGGATGATATTGTTTTTAGAGGAGTTGCTGACAGTATAGCAAAAAAACATTGTTTTGGCATCGTCCTATTTTTTACTTACTTACTATAAACTCCTCCAAAAAGACGGGTCAATTTTTTCGAGCGCCGGTATACGCACACGATCTTTTATCCCGGCGATCGCTGCCAAGCCATTCAAAAATCGAACAACATTCAATGCGAACAACGCGTTGTATTTCTTTGTCCATTCAACAGAAAGCTCGGCCAGAGTTTTGCCTTCTGATAACTGACGTGAAATATCTTCTATGAAGAGACGCGAGTCGTTCAAGGAAACATCCCACGGCAGGAACGGATCTAATAGGTAAAACTTCCACTCCTCTCTCTTTTTTTTCATGACCAGATTGCGAGCCCCAAACAGATCCAACACCATGCCAGTCTCATTGGTAAATCGAATGAGCTTCTCTGCGAGGTCACGCAACGACGCACTAAATGCCGCCGCATCATCAAGCTTTGTATCCATACCTTCTTTCACCGACTTTAGTTTTGGATATAGAACCAATGCCGCATCTTTCTGAGATTCTGTATCGTCTATTTCCTCCTGACCCACGAGTCTATGATGCGCCGTATTATATATGGTTTCCGTAAGACCGCTTATTTCCCACCTAATTTCTGGCATAGAACTGCCCAGGTCAATCGCATTTTGAAGGTCAATTTTTCTTTCCAGGTATACGAGACACGGCAACGTGCGCGGCAACGGTTTCAGGCGGCTAATACTTGGGTGACGCTCTGCCAGCTCAGCGACGACCGGCACGTCAGCCACAAACAAACGATGAGCGGGGATAGCTGCACTGCCAAAATAACGACACAGAATCCTTGTATTTTCATTCAGTCTTGTCTTTTTTTTATTTAGTCTTTCATGCAATGCCTGTTTCGCTTCTTCGTTTAATTTTCTGACGCCGCGAGTCTCGAGAAACTGCTCTGTCTCAAAGAAGTTAACTTTCATCAACGTATTGCGTCTTTTTTGGTCGACAAACTCCAGAATGTATTTTTCCGTTCCTCTTAACTTGACCCCGATATCCTTTCCCTTGATAGAAAATCGACCGATCTCATCGGGGTTGGTTCCGGCGATTTGAGCTGCAAATTCAGCAATTGCTTTCTTTATATCGATGGGTCTCTTTTCCTGGGAATCTGGACGACCTATTGGGGTCTCGCGCATATCAATATCGGAAGCATATCATATCCATAGCCATCCTAAAACGCAAACAAGATTTGTCCTATTTTTTGCCGATCGGCAAAAAATAGGACAATGGATAAGATTGGTTGAACAAAACTTTTTGTGTTTTTTTAAGTCAGCAGGGCGAGCAATTTTTTAGCTGCGGCGCTTGGATTGTCCGCTTCAAAAATTGCGCTGGCCGCGCAAAAGCGCGACACGCCCGCGGCTTTTAATTCAGGTATGGTTTGCGCGTTCACATCAATATCAAAACCAATGGGAAGGTTGGGCCAGCGTTTATGGATCTCTCGCACCCGTTCAATATTTTGCGGTTGGAGTTTTTGTCCGGAGGTTCCGGGTTCTGCGCCCATGACCAAAATTTCATCTATCAAGTCAGCGTAGGGCGCGAGTTCCTCCACCGGCGTTTTGGGCGAGATGGCTAGGCCAGCTTGTTTGTGTAAATCGTGGCAGTTCCCAATCAGCGCAATGTGATTGGTTTTAGCTTCCACGTGCCAAAGATAGCGCACGATTTTTTTGATGCCTTGAGTCTCTTCAATATAATATGGCGGGTTCAGTACCATGAGATGCAACTCAAATTCAGCCGGGGTTTCCAACTCTTGCAGAGCCTCGGCATCAAACCAGGTTTTGTTGGCTACGAACTTGCCGTCCATCACATCAATTTGTATCAGCGGAAAATCTTTTTCCACCAATTTCAAACGCTCGCGAAAGGCTTCTTCGTCGTTGGCTAAGATAGCTGGGATTAAATTAGGCATTAGCTTTTTAGCTTCTTAGCTTTTTAGGCTTTAAGTGAAGAAAGCATTTTATTTAACATACGCATTACTTCTGATAGTAGTTGGTCGATTAGGATGTAGTCAAGATTTTTACCAAATGGTAATCGTTTAGCAATTTCGAGTTGCGTTTCTAATTCCGCACCGCTTCCGTAAGCGATAATCAAAAATTGACGGAAGTCTTTTCTGCTCCCTCTCCGACGACCTTCCGCGATATTTGATGGAATGGAGACGGCGGACCTTTTCATCTGAGAAGTTAAACCGTATTTTTCATCAGTTGGAAAATTTTCCGTCAATCGGTAGATCTCCAATACTAAATCCAGACTTTTTTGCCATACAATTAAATCTTTGTATGAATGGACGGTTACGGATTGTTCCATATTTTGTCTAGAAGCTAATCAATTAAGACCTAATAAGCTAAGAAGCTAAAGCCTAAAAAGCTAACCCAATTCCCCAACTCGGCGGTGATGGCGCACGGCTTTAGAGAAGGGAGTTTTCAAAAAGATTTTAATCAGCGTCAGCGCGGTTTGAAGTTTCATTTTTCGACCGGATAGGGTCAGGATATTTGCATCGTTGTGCTCGCGCGCCAATTTGGTCTCGGCGCTGGAGTGCCCGACCAAGGCTCGGGCGCCCGGTACGCGATTAGCCGCCATGGCCATACCCACTCCACTGCCGCAAATCAAAATTCCGCGCGCAGTTTTATCTTTGGCCACGGCTTGAGCCACGGCTTTGCCATAAGGCGGATAATCATCGCCCGGAACGCGGCGCAGAGCCAGGTCTTGAACTTCATAACCTTGCCGCACCAGCTCTTTTTTAATTTTTTCTTTGAGCGTGAAACCCGCATGATCCGCGCCCAGGCACAGGTGTGAAATTTTCATGGCTATAGTTTAGCACAATTCAGTTAATCATTGGTTTGTCAGGCATTCCAATCCAAAGTGAAGCGCAAGGCAATAGATCAAATGAAGACCCACCCCTACTGTTGATAATTGAAAAATAGTCCGATTTTAGGCCTGAAACAATCTATTGACAAAAAGTAGAAAAGTCCGTATATTAAATGCATAAAGTCTCCTGCGCCTGCCCCTCGGGGGAGTGTGCAGGACTTTTTGTTTATGGTAGATTTTAGTTCTACATTGCAACTATGCGCGTTCAGATATTTATTGATGGAGGCAATTTTCATCATCTCGCCTTGATGACGCTGGGTATTAGGGCGATAGAGTTTGATTTTGATGCGTTCGCTGGTTTTTTGGCCGATGGGAGAACAATTACGGAAAATGGCAAAAGATTTTATATCGGTACGGTAAGAGAGAGGATGGGAGACGAACGTAGTAAGCGAGCGATGGCGCGACAGACCCAGTTATTCAATATACTTAAGAAAACAGCTTGGCAGATCAAGACCAGTAAGCTTCGAGAAAGGATCGAAAGAGTTGTGATTGATAGCAGGGTGGCTGATTTTCAAAGGATGAGAGGGGCGGGTATTACCGAGGTCGTTTATCAAACATTCCGTGAGAAGGGCATTGATGTGAAAATCGCCACGGATTTGGTTGCGGCGGCTTTGGACAATAAATACGATGTCGCCATCCTCGTGAGTTCCGATACAGATTTGGTACCGATGGTTGATTGGATACGATTTCGTTTTAAGAAGAAGGTTGAATATATTGGGTTCTCCATCCCCGACAAATTAGGCAATGGCAATGATGTAAAACCGACGCAGTCACTTATTAGTCGAACCGACATCCAGCGCGTTTTAGTTGAGAGTGATATTAGGAAATTTCAGTTGCCGACACAGCCTACCATTTTGGATCTGCCGACCGCCATGTCCCGACTTGACCTTTAGCTAAAAAACAAGGATGATTACTATCATATATATGACGAACGATAAACCAGAAACCCAACCCGCGGCCGGAGCTAACTACCCCAAGATCGAAGAAGAGATCGCCGGATTTTGGAAGCA
>JAGVIJ010000020.1 GCA_020056125.1 bacterium
CCAATCGGCTGACGGACGTGCAAAATTTACAGCACCAGCTTGACGGCAAAATTAACGTCCTGCAAGCCAACCTTATGCAGATGCAAGCGCAGTTTTACAGGATGCAGGGGCAGCAGAAATAAATTTCTAATTTTTCTTTTTAAAATACTATTAACATTAAATAGAGGCATACCGCAATCAAAACCGGATTGTCTCTATAAGGAGGAATATGAAAACTCTCTCTTTCCCCTTCGGGGGAGCAAGCGTCAGACGGGTTATTAATAAAATGACCGTTTGGCTGACGGTTTTCGCCGTCATTCTTTGGAGCGTCGGCCTGCCGGCCATGAATTTGATTCTGCCGGCCAGCGCGGCGACTGTGGCGACCATAACCACCAGCGGTCTCGTTACCGCCTCGGCGGGAGGCACCATTAAGGCGGCTTCCAACCCCACAAACATTTTGCGTGTCCAGATCTTTACCAGTGATGCGGCGCAAAATTTAGAATCGGTTAAGGTTCAAATCAGCAGCAATGCCGCCGCTTTGGAATGTATAGATGAAGTTGCCGGCAGCGAACTAGCCGCCATGGGAACCGGGGCTTCTTCCGGCGTCGCGCTTTATAACGGCGCGGGAAGCGTTATTACTTTAGCGGCGCCCCCCCAAGATCTGCTTCAAGTGTCAACTTGTTACACAATTTTACAGCCGGTCGCGCCTATCGCTTTGACTCAAAACGCCACTTCCACTTTTTATGTAGCCATAAGAACATCCGCTAACGCGGTAAATAGCCATGATATTCAGGTCAGTATTCCGGCGGCCAACGGCGTGGTGGTAAACAGCACGTCAGTAAGCCAAAATATTGCAATAACTCCTTTAACGATTGACACCGCCGCTCCTACCATCGCCAAGACGGAAAAAGCCGGACCGCAGGCGGTTGATGTCACTTTTTCGGAAACGGTCCAAACGTCCGCGGCAACCGCCACTTCCACTTATGCGTTAAGCGACGGACTTACTGTCATGAGCGCCAGCCAGCAGGGACCGTCAACTTTCCGCGTCATGTCCAATAATAATATCACCGCGGCCTCCACCACCATTACGGTTTCAAACGCCGTTCTGGATATGGCCGGCAACGCGAACGCTTCCACCACGGCCGTAACTATTTCCGAAGAAAACAAAATAAAAATCAGCGAAGTTTTGGTTGGCGCTTCGGGAGCGCCCACCAAGGAATTTGTGGAATTATATAATGGCGGAGACACGGCCGTAAATCTTGAAACAAGCGGCTACAAACTGCATATTAGAAACGCGAGCGGAGACGATGCCAACTTCAATTTGACTTTTGCCACTTCCACTATTCCGGCTTTCGGTTATTTTCTTATCGCTTCTCAACAATACTCGGATATCGGCCTTACTCCCGACGCCACTTATGATGCCAACTCGGCCGGTTTGGTTGACAACGGCGGCGCATACATAAGCACAAGCGCCACGGCAGCGACGAACATTATTGACATGGTCGGCTGGGGAACGCAGCCCTCCGGCGGTTACGAGGGAACGGCCGCCACTTCCACCGTCGCCGGCCAATCTTTGGAAAGAAAGGCCTTCGGCAATTCTGACGCGGTAAAAATGACCGCCGGGGGCATGGATGCCAATATGGGTAACGCGAACGATACCTCCAATAACTATTTTGATTTTATAACAAGAACCTCTCCTCAACCTCAAAACACTTCCTCCGCTCCGGAACAACCGAATTTTACTAACTACTCCGGACCGACCGGTCCGATGATAAACCACATGCCGGTTAATCTCGCCCCAACCGGCGCCGGCTTCAATATCTTTGCCCAAATGGGCGACCCGCAAAATTCCGACCTGACACAAATTGCCACCGAACTCCATTATATGGTCGGCGACGGTTCGCCCGCCAATAACACTACCGGCCAATACACCACAATCATAGGCGCGCATCAAACAAACGGCTATTTTAAATTCACTGTTCCGCAAGCGGCAGTGGACGGAAGCACAGCCAACGGACTTTACTATTATTTAAAAGTAACAACCAACGGTGGCACAAAATATATGTCCGCCAGTCCTTCGGCCGACATGGCCGGAGTGGAAGCGACAGTCGCCCAAAATCCGTTTGTCGTTACCTGCCAATCGGCCGGCGGCTGGACGAAACATAATATCGCCGGCACGGTTAAAGACCAAGCGAATACGGCCATTTCCGACGCCCTTGTCTTTCTTGAAGGAACCGGCTACAACACTACAACTGCCTCGGACGGCACTTTCACTTTATCTAATGTCAAAGACAGCGGTTATAATTTAATCATTGTTAAAACCGGCTACTACGAAGGAATGTTCAATAACATTTTTCTGAATGGCGCCGCCGTTAATATCGGCACTTACACCATGGGCGCCGGCACGGGCGGGGGCATGACCGGCGACTCAACCAAACCGAGCGTCAAGTGGACGGGCCCGAACGACGGCATGTTCGGAGTTCCGCCGAAACAGCCAAGTTTCAAGGTATTCATCGGTTTTTCCAAGGACATGGATGCCTCTTCCATAAATGACGCCGCTACCGCCAGCACTTCCAATATATTTTTAACCGTTGACGGAACCAATGCAACTTCTTCGTCCGTCACCTACGACAACAACCCGAATGACAACGCCGCGGCCGGCTATCCGCAAGACAACTATCTCGGCATTGTCAGCGCTCCGGCCGGCGGCTTTATGCCCAATACCACATATTATCTCGTCATGACCGGCAATGTCCGCGACACTTCCGGA
>JAGVIJ010000068.1 GCA_020056125.1 bacterium
AAGGGGGGTGTGGGGGGAATTCCGCCGTGTTCTTGCAAAAAATAGAGGCCAGTCCCGCCGCTCTGCTCGTTGAGAGCAGAACCCAGCAAAAAAGTTTTCTTTTCCTTTTATTAGAAGAAAAAATCCGGAGCGCGCAAATCAGGAAAAGCGAAGAAAACTTTTTTGCTGGGTGGCGAGTGCCAGCGAGCGGCGGCGGGCTGGCTTCCTTGGTCTGGTTTCGTTCAAGAGTTTCGGATAAAATGAGTTCGAGCCAAATTGTAAAGACACACCATGAGAAACATCTCGACAAGTCGGGATGTTTTTATTTTTATGAGGCGAAATCTTGACTTCCGCTCAAATTTCAGTTATACAATTAATGTTGTTTGTGGTAGTCCAACAATCCAAAACACAGGAGGTGCATCTTGGGAACCTACCAATCTCGTACAGCATTCATATCGGCCGTGGGAGTGGGACTGTTGTTGGGCGGTACCGTTCTCTACATCGGAGACTACATCCGACGAGAGCACTCCGGAGCGTCGGCACAGCTCCAACCGGAGTATCTACTGCCACCCAAACAGGCGCCGGCGCTTCTGGCGGCAATTCCGCCTCAATTCGCGCCCATCGGTTACTTGAACGAAGAGGCAGTCTACGTTCAGGAACGCGTGAATGGAGTGTGTTACCTGGTTGCTGGCAGGGTGGACGCGAGGAGCGCCTACAGCAATCCGCCGCCGCTTCTTTCGTACGTCTACGTTCCATGCGGTAAGGTCACCAACCGCATCTTCCCAAAGAGGTGAATAAACCCAGGAGATCCTACGTGAAAACAAAACCCCTCGTGATCAGTGGGAAACAACTGCTCCTGGCGCTGGATATCCTGCAATTCATTCAGGATGTCCGACTCATGCCAAGAAGCCGCGCAACACAAAGGCCGAGCCGGTTCTCCGAGAGTCGCATGCTCGAAATCATCCGACGATTCCGTCCCACAGGAAGACACTCCCGTACGGAGGGCGACATCGCGAACAACTCATACGTCTGGTCAGGCACGCATCAATTCCTGCGAGCGAATGCCACGGCCATCGCGGACATCATGTTCGATGCCATGCCGCTCTTCCGCGGCATTGCCTCGGGCGAGCTGACAGAAGAGGACTTCAAGTGAACCGAGACAGCTTCCGCCCCTAACCCGTGAATCTCTTCGCGGGATTTTTTTTATTTTGGGCGTGATAAATCACGCCCCTACACGGGCAGGCATCCCCCTACGCGGGCGTACGCCGTACGCCCCTACGTACGGGCACGGCATGCCGTGCCCCTACTCTTTTCTAACCACACCTTTGCCTGCGGCCCATTCGTCATTTTGTAAATCAGTGGTCAGCTCGTCCGCGGTCTGGACGATTAATTGATTCACTTGCGCATCCGTGGCCTCAAAATGCGTTTCGCCTAAAATTTTTGCGAACCGTCCGGCATCAGCCTCATGCGGCGTGACCACCACATCAAATTCCACAAATGCTTGCGCCACATTTTCAGGCAAGCGATTTAATTGCCAGATAATTTGACCCGTGGCCTCATCGTATTTCAATTCTCCGGCTTCGGCTTGCACGGTGCGGCTCATGCGCGCAATTTTGGGCAAGGTGGCTTGGGCTTTAATATTTTTCAACTCATGAAATTTTTTATCCAGCTCCCAGCGCACGCGATACGTGGTCTCTTGTCGCACCACGGGCGGTAAATAACCCATACCAAGCGGCGCGCCTTCTTCGGAATAATAGCGCGCTTCAGCCTTAAACCGCGCGTCCGTTAAATAAGACAGCATGAGGGGTGTGGATTTAACTTTTTTCTCCACGCGAATATCACCCACTGAACCGATTACAGCTTCCAGCGTAGCGCGAAAAGCCAAGCCCGACACGCCTTGCTCGCTCGATAAAGCATCCAAGGATACCTCGATGGTTCCGTTTTCGCGCGGCCGAAGACGAGCTAAGCTAGAAACTTGTTTTTTAGTCCAAATCAACACATTGCCCTGGCGCGTGCCGCTGGCCGCCTCGTAATTTTCCCAATCCACCAAAGGCTGTGAAGCTTTCCAGCGCGTGGAAGTTACAGATTCAAGACGCAAACGCAATTCAATGTCGCGCAATTCTTCGGATGAAGTATTCTCGTAACTCAAAGCGAAGTGCAACGTGCTCCCATACTCAACTGCTAAATCATTTTCCGTGCCATTAGCCACGAGCTTGAGCGACAAATCTCCGGCTAAAACCGTGAAGGACGTTTCACTGCGCTGGCTGGCCTGAAACACGCCTTCTTTGTTCACGTGTCCGGTCTCGGCAATCACATGCGCTTCGCCCGATGTCCCGGCCACAAAAGATCCTTTGATGGAAACCGTGCTCGAAGCGCCGTGAGCCAAAAGACTAAGCGGCACGGTAATAGTTCGACCGTCAATCACATTCACGCTGGAGGCGTTGGCCAGTTGGAAACCTTCGGGTAGAATCATGCGCGCGGTTAAATCACCCAATGAACTTTCTCCGCGGTTGGTGATCAAATAATCAATCACCACCTCATCGCCGGGCATGGTCTTGGCCGGCACATCCAAGAGACCGATAAGCACGCTGTCTTTATAATTTAAAACCTTGGTGGCCAAATTTTCAAAGTCGCTGGAAAATGAAGCGGGCCGATATGTGCCCACCACTTGAATGGCCGTAACCGTGCCGAGCGCGCCCGTAAAATTCCCGCTAATCCGAATTACGCCCTTTTCACCGGCCGCGAGCGAGCCTAAGCGCCAAGTCAGATTTTCACCCGTAGGCAGTGGATCAACCCGCGTGCTCACAAAATCCGTGGGAAAACTGATGCGCAGTTCAGCGGCCGCAATAGGCTCGGAAGAACGATTTTCGTAATTAATCAAAAAAGCGACCTCTTGCCCCAAAGAAATATTTTCCGGACCCTGAATTTCCAAGGCTAGCGCATCGCCGGAAAAACCGCGGAACGGTTTTAAAAATGAAATACCGGCCCAAATCACAGCCACGATAAACAGCGCGCCCAGCGCCACGGTCACCCAAGTCCAAAAACCGCGCTTGGATTTTACCCGTTCGATTTTGGTCAGATCCGGCATCTGGCCGGATTCATCTTGATAGATGGCGCTCAAACTTTTTTTTACTTCTTCCTCGCGCTCTTGGTCCAACGGTTCGGCGGCTGTCTCAACCTCTGGATTAACCGCCGGATCGTCCACGGCCAATTCAGGCTCATGTTTTTTTGGCAACAGAGCGGCTAAAAATTTTGATTTATGAAAACGTGATGATTTACTCATGGCATCGAATCTTTAAACAACAAACCGGCCATGACGCGATCGCGATCCCATGGGCCGGAATACATGACTCCATCCGTTTGCGCGCCTGAAACTCCGCGCGACCAACTGATCGCCCACTCAGCCGGAACCTTCAGCGTAGATCGAATTTCGCGCGTGGTTTTACCGGACTGACTGGTTAATAACAAAGTGTAGGCGCCTTTGATGGAAGCGGATTCTTGTTCAGCCACAACTCCCAGGCGGCCATAAATATCCTGCAAAGTAAACGGCAATTTATATTTGAGCGACAGGGTTTGAGTCTTGCCTGGATCCAGTTGCAGCCAGCCGCCAAATACTGTACGGCCGCTCTCCACGCTGATATCCGCTCCGCTCCAATGCTTATAGGCCGACACATTGATAGCTACCAAATCCACGTCCGGCTCATAATAATCCTCCACCTTTTTAAACAATTCCGGAGGCGGCGCTGCGAATCCCTTGGCTTCAATTAATTTGCTTCCCAACGGAACATAAATTCGCACATACGAAACATTGCGCACGCCGCGGAAGAGCTCGCCCTTTTTGCCTTGATGCGTGCGCGTCAAAGTTAATTGATCGACGATGCTCCCGTCCGGCAAAGCCGCGGCTTCATGTTCAACCTGTTCCGCGATTACGCCATCTGTCTTCTGACCCGCGATATTGCTTTCGATGATAGCCAGGGCATCGCCATTGGTTGGTTTAATCAAACCATTCCAGCCATAACGCTCGGCGCGCGCCTCTTCTTCAGCATCACTCAAAGCGATTTGAATATTTTTGTTATCCAAGCTTTCAGAAATTAAAGCGGCCAGCGCCAACCACTCATCTTGGGATAGAGTTTTTACGCGCTCCATGAGCGCAGACGTTAAATCGCCGATAAACTTTTTGGGCGTGTTGGCCTGTTTGTCATATTCCAGTTCCACGGCCTTTTGAGTTTCCAACATGAAATTTTGCCGATCAATGATTTTGCCATACTCCGGCATATCAATTGGCCCGGTAACGTCCAGAATTTTTTCCACAAACGAAGCGTTGATAGCCACCACTCCATCCAGCGTGGGCTGGCCTGACTGGCTCCAGAACCAGCGGATCTTTTTGGCTGTGGCGGGAAAATCCGCAAACCAATTGGCGTCTTGAAATTGCCAGCGCGCATTGATGAGTTGCAATGGCTCGGGCGCAATAATATTTTTGGTCAGCTGACCCTTGAGATCGTACGTTCCGCCGGGCGGCACGAAAATTTTAGTCACTGCCCCGCGATCCACTGTAACCTCGGCCACTGAACCCATAAAACCGCCGCTCGGCCTAAGCTCGGTTTGATTTTGAAACACCAAGAGATAGGAACGCGCATAATCCGGACCCATGAGCGCGATGAGAAAATCCGTGACCTCGGCTAATTCAGTCACCGAGCGATTAGCCGTGTCTAAATTGGGCAATAAATTTTTAAGTTCGGCGCGGCGCTCTTCGGGCAAAGCGCTGGCATCCACCTTGGCGGCCGCGCGAGTAGCATCAGCCAAAAGCGGCAACACGCCGCGCGCATAAGCCGCTAAAACTCCCAAGCGCTCATCCAAACGCCGGTCAGGCTCGCTAAAAACTTTTTCAAATCCCAGAGCCAACAACCGTCCGGCTTCGCTGGCTTTATCTCCCACTTCGAGCAGTGCGCGAGCTGAACTGTATTTTTTTGGCGCTAAAGATGCCAGGCCCAAAGCCAAAGCGCTGGATTGATTTAAGATAGCATCAGCTTCGCGAAAACGCGTCGACGCTCTTTGCAATGCATCATGCGATGACTCCACTGTGGCTTGATCCACGGCTGATGTGAGTTCTCCCAAGGCTGACATCCCGGCTTGTTCAGCCGCTTGCCGCGTGCCCCACGCTGATCGATACAGCATGACGGCATTGGCCGGCAAAGTAACGATCAATAACAAACACACAAAACCAATGAGCACGCGCACACTGGAGAGTTTGGGCATTTCAATTATGGCAACCGAGTCGCACACTTCATCCGTGAAATGTCCGGTGTCTCGAACGATTTTGCGTTCCACTGATTCCAGGCGGTGGAATAAACTCGCCACGTCTGAAATAAATACGCGGCCGGCAGATCCCAAACGCTTGAGCGGACTATATGACAAAGCATGCGCTTGGTGAAAAGTGCTGGGCGTAAACTGCTCGGCAAAAACATGCGGATCATAACCATCCAGCATTAAATCTCGCGTCAGGGTACGATAAATATCCGGCGCCGGAGTTTGAACCTCGGGCGCAAACTGGCTAGCCCAAGCCGCGCCCACTAATTCGCGCTCATCTTCTTCGTCTTGAGCGTGACCCATATCGCAATGCTTTAACGACAGAACATAGGCGCTCTGCTCTCCGTCGCCGCTAAAAACATTTACGGGCACCGCATCAATTGAAATTTCGGTTTCATGCGAACAGCAATGTTGAATCAATTCGCGATCCAGATCAGCCACCGCATCAACTAATTGTTCGGCCTCATCCCCCAACCAAAGAGCGGAGCGAAAAATAAATGGATTTTTTCGGCCCTTGATCCTTTGCGCGCGACGGCTAATACCATGGGGTGTCACCATGGTTACGCCATCTTGCTCAATCACGCCGGCCAGTTGATCCTCCAGCTCGCACTGTGTTGTTTTCCTCCTAGTGATCATTTTTTAAAATAGATAAGCGACAAAGAAATGCGCCGACTGATTTAGAACTTATTCTGCAAGTTCATATGCTTCTAAAGTACGGCGCGCTGTTTGCTTCCAATCATGCCGCGCTTGTAATAGAGGCAAAACAGCCAGGGTTTTGGCACGGGCTGCGGCTGTATCTTTCAATACTTCCTCTATGGCTCTAATTATATCAGTCTTTGACCCGGATTTGAAGAAATAGGCGGCGCCCTGGCCCAACACCTCGGGCAAAGCGGCTGCATCCGATGAAACGACGGGGCAACCGGCCTGGATGGCTTCGAGCGGCGGCAGGCCAAAACCCTCAAAACGCGAGGGAAAAATCAAGGCTTGAGCATCATGGTAGAGCCGTTGCAACTCCTCATCCTGCACATAACCCAAAAAATCCACGCGCGGCAATTTGCACTGTTGCACCTCGCTCCTCACCCGCTCCATAAACACATCTTCCTCCCCGGCAATTTTGAGATGCAGATCCGGATGATTAGAACAAATAGCCTCCCATGCCTCCACCAACAAATTTAAACCTTTGTGCGGATAAGCCGAGCCCACGTATAAAAGATATTTTGAGAGCGGCGGACGATTGCTAAAGCCGGTCGGGAAAATATGTTTGCGACCCATGCCCTCGCCCGTCACCACAACCTTGGCTGCAGCCTCGGGATACAAAGTTTTTAAATCCTGTGCCGTGAATTCAGTGGGTACTAAAATTTTTTTCGCATGTTGGATGGCGGAAGATAAAGTCAGGCGATAGCCCAAGCGCTTGAGTGCGGCCAGCCACGGCTGGCGAGTGGAAATTCTAGCGCTGGTCGGCTCATGATGGAGCAACAAATCGTGCAGCGTGAGCACCAGCGGCCCGTGATACAAAATGGGCACATTCCAATGCGGTACATGAATGATATCGGCTTTCAGAGATTTAAAAACTCCGGGCATGCGGAGTTGTTCGGATATTCCGTACCACGGCACATCAGCCACGCGCGTCTCAACCGACGAATGAGATGAAAAAGGGTGGATGGCTAAGCGCGTCACCAGCACATAATGATGATTGGGCGCGAGTTCCAGCATGGCGCGGATCAATTCTTCCACATACCGGCCGATGCCGCGGGTAGCGCGGGGAGTCATCATGCGCGCATCAATGCCAATTCTCATATTTATTAACCCATACTTTATGGCTTATGGGCTAGATTGACAAGGGATAAAAAATCATCCTGAAATTTATCAAGATGATTTTTTTGGATGCTGATCCAGATTTAATGTTCTGTGAGCGGGTAGCGGGAATTGAACCCGCCTCTCAACCTTGGAAGGGTCGCATAATAACCGCTATACGATACCCGCTCACAGAACGCTATGCATAGAATCAAAAGGAATCAACGGCAATATAGCTTTTTTCGTTAATTTTTTCAACCTCCAGGTTAAAATAATTACCCTGAGCGCTCCGCCATTCGTTAGTAAAGCCCCAATCATTCCATTTCCAAACCGCAACATAATCTCCGCGGCAAGCGGGTTTTTGCGCATAATCCCCCTCAATCACCACCAAATCATTTTTGTGGTCGCCATCAATATCCTCAATCTTAAATTCGCAGTTGGGCGCGCTCAAGTTAGACGACCCCCAAATGGTCTGAAAAGTTCCGTGCAAAAAATTTAAAACAAAAAAATGATTTTTTATACTCGGATCATTGACCTCAATCCAAAAAGGTTGAGACGTGCCAAAATTACCGGCTTTCCAAAGAGACAAATTAAGATCCGTGGTTCCATCATTATTGGAATCAGCCAGCGCAAAATCCTCGATCCACCACTCCTCGGGCGATTGCCAAATAACCTTAGAATTTTCTACTGCGCTCAAACGGCCGCGATCCAAAGTATAAATTTCCGGAATTAAATTTTGATTCAGATCCGCTGATTCGGAGGGGGAAGCGGCGCTTTCACTCAAATTTTTTTCAGGATAGATGACAGCTTGCGAACTGGTGACAAAATTATTTTGGCTGCTATCCCAAACAAAACTCAGGCGGCCGGCTAAAGAAAATTTTAAGCGGGATAAAATTTCTTCAGCCTCGCGCGAGGCGGCTGGTCTGGGTTGAGAATTACTTTCAATAATAACCGGCAGGAAAGAAATTTTGCTCACGCCGTCTTGGCGAAAATAAATTTTAACCGCCAACCCCTGGGTGGTTTCTCGCGACCAGGATTGGTCAAATACAAAATTGCCCAGGCTGTAAAAAATATATTTTCCTTTATATTGCTCCATGGTTTGCACCACATGCGGATGATGGCCCAAAACCAAATCCGCTCCGGCATCAATAGCCGCGCGAGCAAACTGCACTTGTGAATCATTGGATTCAGCCACGTATTCAGTTCCGGAATGCATGGAGACAATAACCACATCAGCTTGCGGCCTGACGGATTTTACAGCTTGAATCATTTTGTCGCTCCGCATAAAGGCGGTTCCGGATCGAGAATCACTTGCCTCATATGAGTCCGGCACAACATCCGCATCGTTAAAAGCCAAAAAAGCAAATTTAATTCCCTGGCTCTCCAAAAATACCGGCTGATTGGCCGCTTGAAAATTTAGTCCGGCGCCCACATATTTGATTCCGGCTTGCGTTAAATACTTAAAAGTATCTTTCAGCCCGACTGCGCCAAAATTAAGCGTATGATTATTAGCCAGTGATACGATGGAAAATCCCGCGTCTTTTAAAGCCAGCTCTGTGCCAGGATTGGATCTGAACAACATGGTAAAGGCCGGAATTTCCGATCCCGGAGTGATAGGCGTCTCTAAATTTCCAAAGGTCAAATCCGCGCCAGCCAGATAGTCCCGCATTTTGGCCAAGGGATAATTAATGTCATGATTTTTTTTCACGGCTCTTTCAATGCCGCGTGAAAACGAAACATCGCCCACGGCAATCAAAGAAACTTCTTGATCGGATTTTGGCAATCGGCTTTTTTGCGCGGCAAAATTCCAAAAACTCACTTGGCTAAACGGCATTAGGTTTGACGTCGCCACGCTGTTTGACGAGCGCCAATAACAACCGGCACATAAAATCGCCAGCGCCAAATCTAGAATGACTAGCGGAACTAAAATGAACCAAACAGTTTTTTTGGGCATTCGATTTATTGTGCGGAAAATTCTTTGGTCCAGTCGGGCAATTGTGGAGCATCTTCAGAACCCAACATGTCGCGCCACTTTTTATCAGTCAGCCGATCTGACATGGGCCACGAAAATTCGTAGTAGGAGTAGACGCCGCCTTTAGCAATGTGCAACTTGCCATCCACCGGAACCACCACCAAAATTTCAAAAATCTTTCCCGTGCCTTCTTCTAATACAGAACCATTGGGATCAGTGGCCACGTCAGCTACGATGGCCGCCGGATTTTGATCCAAGAAATCCCTTTGGCCCAATTGTTTGAACTGCGCCTCGTCCTGGTTGATCTCCAACCAAAAATGTTCCAACTGCCCGCCGTAAGAACGAATCAGCTCATAATCTTCATCTGATAATTTTTCATCATTCAATTCTTTTTCCGAAATGGTTTTGAGCGACATGGCCAATTGTTCCATCTTGCTCAAATCATCTTTCAAACTATCAGTAAGCAGACCGCGCGTCTCCAAACCTTGGTTGGTCATCTTGAGCAATGAGGCGAGCCGCGCATAAACATACGGATTGGGTTCAACATATCCGCGATCATCTTTTTCTTCCGGAGGTCCGCCGCCCAATTCAGCGTAAACTTGTTTAGCATAGAGGATGGTATCGTGTTTCAATTCAGTCCAGCTACCCAAAAAAGTATTCAGCTCTTTTCGCGCCCAAGCTAAATTTTGCATGAAGATGGGATAGCCACTCGGCTTCGCATCCAATAGCGGGCGTAATTGATACAGCCAGCCCCAATATAAATTTTGCGTCCAAGTGTCAGTCGACAGATCAGCTAAATAAGTTTGCATCTTGGACATATTTTCCGGATAACAAGCATATTCAGTCTCGCCCAGACCTTTTAGAATTTTCAGCGCCTCGGTCGATCCCATGGCCGCCGGAATATCCAAACCCTTGGGCAACATTCTTCCGCTATTGAATGGAGCGTCAGCGCAAGCGGCGTCTTTGGATCCGACTTCGCGCGCAATCAGACGTTGAAAAATCGCAGCGTCAATGGTGAAGCGCTGGCTCATGAAACGGAAACCTTTAATTTCTTTTTCGCGATCCGGTTGAATATCCGCGTTAAAAATCGGCATGGAATTAATTTGCGGCGGCGCCAGCTCTTTGGTGGCAACCACAAACGAAGTGAATTTATCTTGATCAGTGGAAACCGCCGAGAGTTCAACCGTATTGCCATAAACTTTTTCAGCCAAATCTTTAAATTGATAATAGGTAATGTCATCGCTCTTGCCCACAAAGAAATTCACCGGCTCATAAATCTTATTCCAGCTGATCTGATTCTCGCCCGCATTGAGCGCCAGGGTGATGAGCAGAGCTGATTTGATTTCATCCTCATTTTTCAAGCGGAAGGTCAAACGGCCATACCACATCATGGATTTGAAATAGGCTTTCAACTGTTCGGTCTTGTCATAGTGGCCGCGCGGAACGTATTGCGAATAATCTTCCAAAAAATTTTCCAACGGAAGCGATCCTTGTGGCGTATCAATTTGGACATCTGATTTACTGCCCATACTCATGACCGGAGATTCCTTAATCCCCTCGTGGGCTTCAACCAGCTTTAACTCTTGTTCCACTTCGCTTTTAACCATGGATGGAATTTTCACGGATGAATCCAACAACTTGCTGCCGACTGCAAAAAATCCCACATTGCGCTTGGCTGAATTTTCCCATTCAGTTCCTTTTAAGCCGTCATATTGCTTTAATGTTTCGGCCAGCATGTTGGCGTTGAGTTGCTGTAATTCAGCCGCGAGTTTTTGCTCTTCCAATTGGCGCAAAATATAATCAAACATCAAATGATAGTTGTGCAACATGGAATCCGTGGTCACAAAATTCGGCCGATAAATATATCGGTTGGCTTCGTAGAGTGAAAAAAATTCATTGTGATCAGACGGTATGACCACGAAAGCGTTTTTAACCAATAATGCTTTTGCTTCGTCGGATAGATAAAAATCATCGGCATTGGTCACATTGCTCAAATCCGGACTGACCTCATAGGCCGCAACCTTGGGATCAACTTTGACCGACACTTCTTCGTAGGTTGCGAATTTTGAGGCCAGCGCCACGGCCGGTTTATAAATATCTTCCGCGGTTTTCTTGATAGCCTCCTGCTTGGATTTGGGCATGAGGAAATAAACTGCGCCGGCAATCAAGAGCAACGCAATTAGAATTCCGGGGGCGGTTAGGGCGTTGGTTCGCTTGGGCTGCGACGCGGGCGCGCTCGGTCGCGGAGCTTTAATCCCCCGCTGATTTGATTTTGGACTGGGCATAGGTTTGTGTTTGATTAAATATTGATTCAAAATTATAAATTTTTTGAAATAACACCTTCAGCTCATTAGTCGAATACCTTGTCGGGCTAGTGGGATTCGAACCCACGACTTCCTGCTCCCAAAGCAGGCGCGCTACCAACTGCGCTATAGCCCGACACGATATTCGACCAGACATCTCTCGACGGATGAGCCTCTCTTGAGCGAGAAAATCCTACGCTATTTTTACAAATTTGTCGAGCTTAGATAATTTAGCTTCAGGTTCGAATCAGGATTGCCAATTATTGATTTTTGGGTTATGATTTTCTGACGAATCTTCCCATGCTATGGAACTTACAATCCAAGAAATTGCCATACGATTGGTTGTCGCCGCTTTGCTCTCAGGTGTCATCGGCCTGGAGCGGGAAATGAAAAACAAACCCGCGGGCGTCAGAACCAATGCCTTAATCGGATTGGGTTCGGCTTTAATGACCGTGGTTGGACTGCAAGTGGCCAGTTGGATGCCCGAAGTGACCGACCCCACGCGTATTGCATCCGTAGTGGTTCAGGGTATAGGATTCCTGGGCGCTGGTGCCATCATTCAATCTGCCGGTTCAGTCAGAGGTCTAACCACAGCCGCAACCATGTGGATTGTGGCGGGCGTGGGCATCACTGTGGGCTTTGGTTTTATCCCCCAAGCTTTAGTCGCCACTTTTTTAATTTTGACTTTACTGGTAATCTTTGGCGCCATCGATGCCCGCTTGATGGGTACGGAGGAGGAGCATAATGGATATAAAAAATCGATCGGATCAGGCAAGAAAAAATCTTAACAGTGGTAGAGTCCCGCACTTGAAAATTAGCCCTTCTGGGGCCGAGGTAGCTCAGTGGTAGAGCGAAGGACTGAAAATCCTTGCGTCGTGAGTTCAATCCTCACCCTCGGCACCATAATAAAATCCCCTGACATGTATCGGGGGATTTTATTATGGTGGGCGTGCCTGGATTCGAACCAGGGACCTTCACATTATCAGTGTGACGCTCTAACCAACTGAGCTACACGCCCTCAATTAAACTTCCGAAAGCCTAATATATTATGGCGGGATGATACTGTGAAATGCCAGATCTGACAAGATAGCCGACTCTTCATCCAACTTTTAATTATAAAGCATCACCTGACCGAGGATTTCGTCTTGAGCTAAGGCGGCCACGTTTTTTTTATACTGCTGCCAAAAAATTGGATGATGAATGCGACGCACATGATGGAACCAAATACGATAAATGCGCGGCGGTTTTTGATGATGCGCCAGCTCATGGCACACCACTCTAAAAATCGCCGAGAGTTTGCGCGGTTTTAAATTATGCGGAGTGTACAAATCAATGGTCACCACCTTTTCCCCTATTTTGGTATACCCCTGGCTATAGGATCTTAACTTGGCTGTGCCGCGCGCGCGCCGGCGCAATGGCCGCAACTCAAACCCGGGCATATCTAAAACTTTACAGGCGCGGCGGAATAAAAATTCCACCTGCGCCTCATGCCGAGGATCGAGAATATCTGACATGGTACCGATTAAACTAATGCCGCGACCAAGAGCAGAGCCACGATGTTCAAAATTTTAATCATGGGGTTGATAGCCGGACCAGCCGTGTCTTTGTACGGATCGCCGACTGTGTCGCCGGTGACCGCCGCTTGATGAGCAAAAGATTTTTTGCCTCCAAAATGTCCGGACTCAATATACTTTTTGGCATTATCCCATGCGCCGCCGCCGGCGGTCATGGAGATGGCTAAGAAAATTCCGGTTACGATTGAGCCCACCAAAACTCCGCCCAGCGCTACGGGTCCGAGCCAGAATCCAACTACGATTGGAACTAATACGGGCAACAGCGCAGGCACAATCATCTGCCGAATGGCCGCTCGCGTCACAATATCAACGGCTGCGGCATAGTTGGGCTTGGCCGTGCCTTCCATAATGCCTTTAATTTCTTTGAACTGCCGGCGCACCTCTTGCACCACTGCTCCGGCGGCCTTACCCACAGATTCCATGGCAAACGCCGCGAACAAAAACGGCAACAAACCGCCGATGAATAATCCGGCAATCACATTGGGATCTTCCAAACTGAAAACTAATTTGTGTCCGAGCTGGGCAAACTCTTGAGTGTAAGCCGCAAACAACACGAGTGCGGCCAATCCGGCTGAAGCAATGGCATAGCCCTTGGTCACAGCCTTGGTGGTATTGCCCACCGCATCCAACGGATCAGTTACTGCGCGCACGCTCTCGGATAAATTAGCCATCTCGGCAATACCGCCGGCGTTATCAGTGATCGGACCATAAGCATCAATGGCCACGATGATACCGGTGAGCGACAACATGCTCATAGCCGCGAGCGCAATACCGTACAAACCA
>JAGVIJ010000004.1 GCA_020056125.1 bacterium
CAGGCATGTCGCATAGCCGTGAGTTGTGCGAAGTCGCGGAGCGACGAGCGCAACGAGCGGGTACCGCCGCCCATTGTGCAAAAGAGCGGAGCGATTTTGAACAACGTTCGCGTGTATCTGAAGTTTTCATCCCGATTAAATGGGATAAGTTTTGATTATCAGACTCGCGCTTTTTAATTGAACTCCACCCAAACTCTCATCAAACTAAGGGATAAAAATTTGGGCGGAGGAAAATTGGCGCTCCTTAAGGATTTAATTTGCGCCAATTTTCCGTAGCCAGATACACGCTGTTATACGCTGTAATAAAAAGCCGCTTTCCTTATTCAAGAATTTTGGCAATTTATTCTTTGTGCCCCTCCCATTTGGGGTCATCAGTTTCAAAGTATTTTGTTCCACCATGTAGTCGATCTTTGGATGTATACTCTACAACATACCACCCTTCTTTTTTTGAGTGGTGGAATGCTCTCCAATTACCATACTGACCATAACTACTCCCGACTTCTTCAGCATTTTGCGAAAGTTCGGAAAATTCACTTTCCGATATACTATTTTCTTGATATTGGCTTTCACTCTCTTGCGACGGGGTATTGCCTTCTATTCTTTCTGTCATAAGTTTGTATATTAATGAATAAATAAGTTATCTCGACCTCACCCTAATAAATTGCCAAAATTCTTTCAATAATTCAAGAGCAGCTTTTTATTATGGCGTATAACTAGTTGATATGCGGATTAACTGATGATAGTATCGTGGATTCGTAGGATATGCGGAATTGTAGTACACTGTAATTATTATGTCGAACCTATTGGAAATTGTAACATAGGAGATGCGGTTGCGAAATTACAGTCCAAAAACCATAGAGGCGTATAGTCGGATTTATGTTGAGGTTTTCAAATTTTTTCATCAGCCGCTCAAAGAGCTGAACACAGGCCAGTTAAAAGAGTATTTGTATCATAAACAGCAGTCCGGTTTATCCAGCCAATCCATTGCTTTGGCGGCAAACGCGCTGAATTTTTTATACCTCCAAATTTATCAACAAAAAGATTTTGAGAAAATACGCCACCCTAAACGATCGCAAAAATTGCCAGTGGTATTATCCAAGCAAGAAATTGAACGGATTGCGACGCGCTGACTGTTTTAGTGCGGCAAGGAAAGGGGCGAAAAGATCGTCTTACTGTGCTGTCTCCGTCGCTGGTAGATGACTTGCGCGGATTTATCGCCGGGAGGCCGGCGCAGGCGTACCTATTTGAAAGCAATCGCGGCGGAAAATTAACTGCCGCGACAGCGCAAAAGGTTTTTTATCAATGCGCCACGCGCGCCGGAATTCAAAAAGACGCATCCTTTCATTCTCTGCGTCACAGTTTTGCCACGCATTTATTGGAGAACGGCGTTGATGTGCGCTATGTGCAAGAATTACTCGGTCACGCCAATATCAGAACAACGCAGATTTATACTCATGTGACCAACCCAAAACTGAGAAATATCAAGAGTCCGTTATAACTGAAGGGATGGTTCTCATCCGCGAAGCATGTCCCCTAAACACCAATTTTTAGCTTCAGGTTTTTAGTGGTATACTGCCATTTGGCACATGGAAATTTTTAATTTTGACGGTTTCTTAATTGCCGTGGGCGCAAATCCGTTTGTGGCCATGTGGTTTTTGTTTATCCATGGCGGATGGATTGCCGTTATTATCGCGATTTTTTGGGCCGGTAGTCAGCTTTGGCTGCGCCATTTGGATAATCGGGAAACGCAAAAGCAGGTGTGGATTTTATTATCCATCCGCATTCCGCGCTTGACCGAGCAAACCCCGCGCGCTGTGGAAAATATTTTTGCGCATTTCGCCGGCATGCACAGCCCCAAAACTTTTACTGAAAAATGGTTCAAGGGCGGCAAGCAGGATATTATTTCCGTAGAGATCGCATCTCTGGAGGGGCGCGTGCAATTTTTGGTTTACACCACGCGCGGTTTTCGCGATTTAATCGAAGCTTCAATTTTTGCACAATATCCGGACGCAGAAATTTCGGAGATGGAAGATTATGCTAAAACCGTGCCTTCGGTTTATCCGGATGCGGAATGGGATTTATTCGGCGTCGAAATGATTCCGGTCAAATCTGATGTCTATCCGTTGCGCACTTATACGGAGTTTGAGGATAAAGTCTCCGGAGAATTTAAAGATCCGCTGGCCGTTCTCTTGGAGAACATGTCGCGCCTCGGACCCGGCGAGCAGGCGTGGTATCAAATTGTTTTATTGCCCATTGCGCAAACCGATTTCCGCGCCAAGGGCGAGGCCATGGTGAAAAAATTAGTGGGTGAGAAAGTAGAAGTTAAGCAGGGTTTGATTGAACAAATCGTGCTCTTCCCGTTGCAAATCATCAAAGTCATACTGGAAACCGCCGGTATTATTCCGACGCCTGAAGCGCCCAAGGATACGGGCAAAAAAGACACCGGCTCGTTCGGTTCGCGCCATGTTTTGCAAATGACCTCCGGCGAAAAGAAAGTGGTGGAGGCGATTGAAAATAAAATGTCCAAGATCGTGTTTGGATGCAAAATTCGTTTTGTGTATGTAGCCAAAAAAGAAGTCATGCAAAAAAAGAGAATTGTGCACCCATTTATCGGCGCCATGAAACAATTCAACACCAACGATTTGCAGTCCATAAAACCCGAGAGCAAGCGCGTGGGCATGAATGGCACCTTATTATTTTTTAAAGATAAGCGGAATAACGCGCGCAAAAATCGGTTGTTGCGAGCTTATCGCTCGCGCTCTGATTGGGTGGGCACCAAATTGTTCGCCATGAATATTGAGGAACTGGCCACGCTCTGGCATTTCCCCATCTCTATGCAGGTTAAGGCGCCGCAACTTGAAAAGACCGAGGCCAAGCGCGCCGAGCCGCCTGTGAATCTGCCATATGGATAGGCGCGAATGTCGAATATGGAATGTGGAATATCGAATATGGAATATTGAAAAAGTGCTTTAATAATAACCAATTACGAAATTCGAAATTCGATATTCGAAATTCGAACCACGAACATGATTGAATACAATCACGATCACGAAAATGAAATAAATCTTTTTGCCACCGTGAATTTTCGCAATCAATTCCGGCGTTTTGGCATTAAGACCGATGATCGTCGCCGTCACATGTATGTGATCGGGAAGACCGGCATGGGCAAAACCACGCTGTTGGAAAATATGGTGGCATCGGATATCCGAGCCGGACACGGAGTTTGCTACATTGATCCGCACGGCGATACAGCCGAGAAGATGCTGGATTATATTCCGTCCAATCGCATCAACGACGTGGTGTATTTTAATCCGGCGGATTTGAATTTTCCGGTAGGTTTCAATATTTTGGAGTCCATGCGCGAAGAGCAAAAACACTTGGTAGCCTCGGGTTTGATGGGCGTATTCAAAAAGATTTGGCCGGATGTGTGGAGCCCCAGAATGGAATACATCCTTTTAAATAGCACCTTGGCGCTGTTGGATTATCCGGGCGCCACGCTCTTGGGTTTGAGCCGTATTTTGGTGGACAAGGAATATCGCAAGCGCGTGGTGGCTAAAATCCGCAACCCCATCGTCAAAACTTTTTGGGTGGCTGAATATGAATCCTGGTCAGAGAAATATGCAACTGAAGCCATTGCTCCGGTGCTGAACAAGGTCGGCCAATTTTTATCCGCGTCCATTATTCGCAACATTGTGGCGCAGGTTAAATCCACCATCAATCCGCGCGAAATCATGGATGAGGGGAAAATTTTGATTGTGAATTTAGCTAAAGGCAAAATCGGCGAAGACAACATGCGTTTGTTGGGCGGCATGATCATCACCAAAATCCAGCTGGCGGCCATGGAGCGCGTGGATATCCGGCGCGAAGAAGATCGTCGAGATTTTTATTTGTATGTTGACGAATTTCAAAATTTCGCCAACGAATCTTTTGCTTCCATTTTGTCCGAAGCTAGAAAATATCGTTTGAATTTGGTTGTGGCGCACCAATACATCGCGCAGTTGAGCGAGGAGGTGGCGGCCGCCGTGTTCGGCAACGTGGGTTCACTTTTGTGCATGCGCATCGGCGCTGAAGACGCCACGTTTTTGGAACAAGAGTTCACGCCGGTTTTTACGCCCGAGGATTTGGTCAATCTGCCGAAGTACAACATGTATCTAAAGTTGATGGTGGATGGCGTGGCTACTACGCCGTTTTCCGCCACTGCATTGCCGCCCATTGCGCAAAGGACGGGCAGTGAAGACAAGGTTATTGCGGTTTCGCGTGAACGCTATGCGGCGCCGCGGCTTGAGATTGAAGAAAAGGTTTTGCGTTGGAGCGGCATGGAAATGGTTGGGGGAGGATCAGCCGTCGAATATCCCGCGGTGGAAACCGAAGAGGAATCTGAAAAGCGCGAAGCCACGATTGAAACCGCGGAGAGCGGCGGAGAATATTTGCGCATCATTCCGGATCGTTTGGAGGCCATTCAAAAAGCCGTGACTGCGCCAAAAAAAGGCAAGCCGCT
>JAGVIJ010000014.1 GCA_020056125.1 bacterium
ATCAGAAAGCACATCGAACACCAGGGCGAGGAGGACAAAGGACAAGCGAAGCTTGTATGGTGAAAAAGAAACCACGGCCGTAAGGCCGTGGAGTTTCATCTATTTTTCCGCAGTGTTTTAAGCGTAGGATTAAAAATTACAATTAGTTTCAAATTCGTTATGGTGGACCGTGCCGGAGTCGAACCGGCGACCTCCGCGTTGCAAACGCGGCGCTCTACCAACTAAGCTAACGGCCCATGATTTTAATTTGCGACCTGTCGCCTGCGGCGACCGCTCTACCAACTACCTGCTCGCCTACCTGCCGGCAGGCAGGCCGATGGGCGGGAGCTAACGACCCTAATTGTGACACTAAAGTCCCGCCCAATATACTAAAATATGGACGTTTAGTCAATGTTCCGATTGGAAGTCCCGAGCCTACCCATGGCGGTCTGGACGTTAAGTCGGGACATGATCCACTACCAAGAACGGCGTCAAAAAGAAAGGCGTTGTTTTGGTTTGGGATTAGGGTTTGTTGTTTTTGTGGATAAGTTTGGTTGTTCAAAACAAATTCAGATTTAAACATTTGTGCTTAATCAAGCACTTAAATCAACCTCCATCCGCACAATTGACACGATCGGCTTAATTGTGTAGCGGTATAAGTATGGGTAAAAAAGGAAGAAAATTTGGGTCTGAATTGGGTTGGGCTATTATCGAGGCCGTGGCTAACGGCATTGATCTCTTTGAATATGCATGTCAGATACCTAGCGCGCCCTTGGGCTATTATGATCCGGCCATGTACAAAAGTTATAAAATCGAGCGCGAGCGGCATCGAATACTCACCGCGGCCAACAGGCTGAAGAAGCAGAAACTTCTACGCGTCATTCAAAATGATAGAGGCCGAGCATTCAAACTAACATCTTTAGGAAGAAAATATTTAGCGGAGCATAAGAGTGAGTTGCCGCCCGTGTTGCCTTCGGGTATGAAGACCATCGTTTCTTTTGATATTCCAGAGAAACATAGAGTTGCGCGACAGGCTTTTCGCGTGTACTTAAAATCAATTGGTTTTGCCAAATTGCACCGCAGTGTATGGATATCAAATTTAGACTGGGCTAAGTGTCTCAAACGAAATCTGGACAAATTAAAAATCGGCGACTGGGTCCATATTTTTCAAGGACAGGGGATTGCCGATTCTTAGGATTTTATTTCGTGGGATTCAGAGGTTTTTTTCCAGACAAAACAGCGATAATATTTTTAGCTGCCGTCTCGCTCATGGCTTGCCGCGACTCAATCGTGGCGCTAGCCGTATGCGGCGTGAGGATGACGTTAGGAAATTTTTTCAATTCCAATTGATCGCGAACATCGCAATCAATGGCCGGTTCGCATTCAAATACATCCAGTCCGGCGCCCGCAATTTTTTTAGCGGCCAAGGCTTTGAGCAAAGCCTTTTCATCCACCACGGGCCCGCGCGCTGTGTTAATCAAAAACGCGGTCTTCTTCATCAGCGCCAGTTCTTTGGTTGAAATCAGATGGCGCGTGCTCGGCAAGAGCGGCACGTGGAGCGAGACGAAATCCGAAATTTGCAACAATTTTTGCATGGAAACTTTTTTGGCTCCCAACTCCTTTTCAATCTCCGGATTGGATTTCATGTCCGAGTACACCAGCTTCATGCCAAAACCTTTGACGCCCATGGCCGCGGCTGAAGCGCCGATGCGTCCGGCGCCGATGATACCAATGGTTTTGCCGGGCAGACCCGCGCCGATGAGCAAAGTCGGGGACCAGCCATGATATTTTTCCGCCTTGGCGAATTTATCTGACTCGGCGATGCGGCGCGCCAAACCGATAACGAGCGCAAACGTAAGTTCAGCCACAGCCTCGGTAACTTTTTCGTGCGGCGTATTGGTCACGACTACACCGTGCCGCTTAGCCGCCTCCAAATCTATATTATCAAAACCCACGGCATAGTTGGCCACGATTTTTAATTGCGGCCCGGCCGCTTGCAACACCCCCTCATCAATCCGGTCAGTCAGCAACGAGAGAATGGCTGAAGCACCCTTCACGCCCTTTAAAAGTTCGTCGCGCGGGATGATTTGATCCCCGGGATAAACTTTGACTTGATAGCCTTTGGCGCGCAGCATTTTTTCCGCCGGATCCAGAATTTTTCGCGTGATGAAAACGTAGTTCATATAAATTACGAATGCCAAATGACGAATGACGAATTATGGAGTTATATCTCTTTGACCGTGATGCGTTTTAATTGTGCGGCTGTGGGGAAGCTTTCCAAAATTCCGGTCTTGGCGCCCATGTGCATGATCACGGATTGTGAGTTTAGCATGCCGGCGCGCATGGCTGTATCCAGATTGCCGGTTTTGATGGCTGCGGCTGTGAATGCGCTCCCAAAAGCATCGCCTGCGCCCGTGGTGTTCACAGCTTTGAGTTTGCGTGTCGGAGTAAACCAGTTGGTGCCGCGCGCATGCAAATAAGCGCCGTGCGCTCCGTCAGTGATGATCAAGGCTTGGCGCGGCAAAGTACCCAGGTGATTGGTCATAGCCTCTAAATTGCGCGGCGCGGTTTCAGTCAGAGCCGCGGCTTCTTCGCGGTTGAGAAAGAGCAGGTCGCATTGCAAAAGCCAGGGCAGAAGTTTTTTAAAACCCAGCTCCAATTCCTTGTTGCCCGGGTTCCAAGCCACATGAATTTTTTTCTTGGCTGCGTGTTCAAAAATATTTTTGAGCAGAGCCACGTTGCCGGCCACGGAAGTGAGATAAATCCATTGCGGTTTCATTTTATCCCACTTGATCTCTTGCGCTTTGATGAATTGCGAGGCTCCGCGATACACCAAAATGGTGCGATGGCCGCTACCCGCGAGCAAGATGATGGAGTAGCCCGTGCCCAATGTTTTGTCCACCTGAATATGCGAGATGTCGATTCGATCTTTGTTCAAACGCGTTAGGATTTCATGTCCGCCCGGATCATCGCCCATGCGCGCCACGCAAGCGGTTTTCAAACCCAAGCGCGCAAAGGTTACGGCTCCGTTGGTGGCGCCGCCGCCCGTGTTGAACAAGACATGATCCAAATCAATTTTTGCGCCCATGGGGAAACAGGCGTCAAAGCCTGCGGGTGCGCTGGGATCATCTCGTTTTTGAAACCGCGCGCTTTGGATAAAAACATCGCGCGTAGCCGCGCCAATAGTTAAAACGTCAAGTTTGTTCATGGGCACATTGTATCATAAACGGTCGTCCGTCGTCCGATTGAGAGGATTGGTAGCCGCACCCCTTTAGGGTGCGTTTATGAATCACGCAGACTAAAGTCTGCGACTACCTTTATTTTGATCACATTGGTGGTAAGATATAATGGCCAATATGAAAAAACTTTTATTCGTCTTGTTAGCGGCTGTAATTTTTTTATTGCCCGGCGGCTTGGTTTGCGCCGAGACCATTAAGAATTTTCAAGTGCAAGCCGAACTTCAATCCAACCGCTTGCTCCGCATTACG
>JAGVIJ010000044.1 GCA_020056125.1 bacterium
CTCGGCAATATGGAATTTGAAGACCAACCAAAAAATTCTGGCTTCGGATCTGAATGCCACGGTGGCGCCGAATTCAACCTTGCTGGTTGAGGCCACGGTGCGCGCGCCCCAAAACAGCGACAGTTTGTATTTGGAAATCGCCGATAGCCGAGGAACTGTTTACAAAGGCTGTACCGGCAAAGGCACGGTTACCTGCCGCGCTTATGTGTGGTTGGATTCGGAGGATAGTTATAAAAACTTTTTCTTTGAGGTGCGCGCGCGCAATCAAGCGAACTACAGCCGCACGTTTATTTTGAAAGACTTCGCCTACGTGGGAGGCAGTGATAATTTCGGCGGCAGCGTTCGCGTGCTCGCGGATAAAAATCAGCTCTGGGTCAATGAGACGTTGAATCTCGCGACAAAAATCATGGGCGAAACTTCCCCCATCGCCAATTTAACCACGCGCATCTACAACCTGGAGACCGGAAATCTGATTAAAATTTGTTCTTGGACCACTGAATGTCCAACCAAAACTACGGTCAATGTAACTCTGCCTGAATTAAACTTTTACGCCATCGTGGCTGATAATAACGGAAGAGAATTACACGCCGCATTTGCGGATACAGCGGTCAAAGTGGTTCGATAGATTCCATGGAAAGAGGAGGAGTCTCCCCCTTAGGTTAAGGGGGAGTGCGAGGGGGTTAGCCTAAATGATTTTTGATGCAGGTTCTAACCCCTCCTCACCTCCCCTTAATCTAAGGGGAGGAATTAACAGTATGTCAAAATTGGGATCAAATTTTACGCCAAGACTTGCCAAAAACCGACCAAAAGATTAAACTGTCTTCATTATTTAAAAACTATGTCATTACCTGGACACCGTAGAACTAGTTCAAGCAAACGACGCCGCGCCTCTCATTTTGCGCTTAAGGCGCCGTCACTTGTGGTAGATAAAGCCACGGGAGCCGCTCACCTGTCGCACCATGTGGCGCCCGGCGCCACTGAATACCGCGGGGTTCCGATCCATATCAAAGGACAACAACAAAAGCTTGAAAAGTTGCTTAAAAAATCCAAAAAACAAGGCTAGATCTCACACGCTCCTTTAACTCTTAGCTCCTTCCTATGTCCAATCGTCATTTAGCCCGAACCATTGCCTTGCAGTCCCTGTATGAATGGGATTTTTATAACTGCATAAAAGATGCCCATGAAATTGTGTTGCGTAACATTTCCGAAAACGCGCCGGATCTGGATGAAAAAGATTTTTGCCAGAACATTGTCAAAACCGTCATCAAACAACAAGATAAGATAGACGACATTCTAACCAAATTCGCTCCGGATTGGCCCGTGGAAAAAATCACCACTGTGGATCGCAATGTTTTGCGCATCGGAATTTACGAACTGGTGTTTAACGATGACATCCCTTCCAAGGTGGCCATCAACGAAGCCATTGAGCTGGCTAAAACTTTTGGCGGAGAATCCTCCGGCAAATTCGTTAACGGCGTTTTAGGCGCAGTCTACCGCGATCAGTTGAGCCAAGGACGCGTTAAAGAAGTTGATAAACCAAAAGAAACTCAAAAAACATTATGATGCCTATACTGCCCGACTATTCATCGCTGGAAAAAAGCCTGAATACCGTTTTTAAAAATCGCGATCTGTTGATTCAGGCGCTGACGCATCGCTCGTTTTTAAATGAGCACTCGGATTTTCCTTATCCGCACAATGAACGCCTGGAGTTTTTAGGCGACGCGGTGTTGGAGTTGATCGTCACTGAACATCTTTTCAAAAATTATCCCAATCCTGAAGGCGATATGACCACTTGGCGCTCGGCTCTGGTCAACGCCAAAACATTGGCCGGCATTGCGCATCAGTTGGAGTTTGAAAATTATCTCCTATTATCCAAGGGCGAAGCCAAGGATAAAAGCTCCAAAGCGCGCGAATATATTTTGGCCAACGCCATCGAGGCGATCATCGGCGCCATTTATATGGATGGCGGAATCAAAGCGGCTAAAAAATTTATTAATAAACATATTCTCAGCCATTTAAAATTTATTTTGGAAACCAAACTCTATATCGATCCAAAAAGCAAATTTCAAGAGATGGCTCAAGAAAAATTCGGCACCACTCCGACATATAGAGTGCTGACCGAAGAGGGTCCGGATCACGCTAAAATTTTTACCGTAGGTTTGTATTTAGGCAAAGAACAAATCGCCGTGGGACAAGGTTCATCCAAACAAGAGGCGCAAGTTGCGGCGGCTGAAGCTGGAATCGAAGCCAAACAATGGGGATAAAAAACAACCCCGCGCCGTCCCGATAACTTTTGAGTCCAACCGACTATCAACGCTCGGCGTTTTAGGCGATGCTTTGAAAATTTGATACACTACATAGATTATGCGGAAGGAGGTTGTACTTAATAAACCATGGAAATCATCGCCGGAAAAAAATCTCATTTTCTTTCACACCGGCAAAAAAGGTTTGACCGGAGCTGAAGCGCGCAGAAGATTCAAAATTTGCGGCCCAAACGAACTCGACGAAAAAGAGCGGAGAGCTTGGTTTGAAATTTTATTCGCTCAATTCAAAAACCCGTTGAGCCTGATTCTACTTGCCTCAAGCGCGCTGGCCGGACTTTTAGGCGAGGCTACGGAAACCGTTATTATCGTAGTCATGTTGCTCTTGAGCGCGCTCATGGGTTTTGTCCAAGAATTTAAATCGGAAAAAGCCTTAGCTGATTTAAAAAAACAAGTAGCTCATCGTACCGCAGTCATACGCGACAATCACATTCAAGAGATTGATACGCGCGAACTGGTGCCCGGCGATATCGTCTCCTTAACCCTGGGAGATATTGTGCCGGCTGATATCAGAATCATTGAAGCGCACGATCTACTGGCTAATGAAGCCGTGCTCACCGGCGAATCTTTCCCCGTGGAGAAAACCGCAGAAACCATCACTGCCGCCACGGCCACCGCCCTATCGGATCAAAAAAATATGGTGTTTATGGGCACGCACATCGTGGGAGGATCGTGCCACGGAGTGGTGACAGCCACAGCGCGCGCCGCGGAATTGGGTAAGACCGCCAAACAATTACAAAAGACCGAGGGGGAAACTGAATTTCAGATTGGTATCAAAAATTTCGGCAACCTGCTGATCCGCGTGATTTTGTATCTGGTGATTTTTATTTTTGCGGTTAATGCCATTTTCAGACATGAATTTGTGGAATCACTGCTCTTCGCATTAGCCCTGGCCGTGGGCGTGACGCCCGAACTTTTACCGTTTATCGTCACCATCAATCTGTCGCGCGGCGCCCGGCAAATGGCCAAGCAACAAGTCATCGTCAAGCGCCTCATGTCCATCGAGGACTTGGGCAATGCCGATATACTTTGCACGGACAAAACCGGCACTCTGACCGAAGGGAAAATTTTACTCTCCGCTTATTCCAATATCGACGGTCAAAAAGATGAAACCGTGTTTCTGGACTCTCTACTGTGCAATTCAGCCGTGGTGCAAAAGGATGACGTGATCGGCAATCCTTTGGACGCGGCCTCATGGCTTTATGCGCAAGATAAAAAAATCAATCTGGGTGGGTTGCGGGAATTCAAAAAAGTGGATGAGATGATTTTTGATTTTAAGCGCCGCCGCATGAGCGTGGTGATGGAGCGTGAACGCGAACGCCGCATGATCGCCAAGGGTTCGCCCGAATCCATCCTGTCCATCTGTGACAAAGTCATGAGCGACGGCCGAGAGGTGGCGCTGGAGCCCCGGTTAGCTGAACTTAAAAAGAAATTTGAGCGTCTCGGGCGCGCTGGCCGCCGCGTATTGCTCGTAGCCGCCAAAACCGTTCCAAAAAAATCGGATTATACCGCGCAAGACGAACGCGGTCTGACGCTCCAGGGATTTTTGTCGTTTGTGGATGAGCCCAAAGAAACCAGCCGGGCGGCGCTCAAAGAGCTGCAAAAGCTCGGCATCAATATTAAAATTTTAACCGGCGATGGCGCGCCCGTAACCTCGTATGTCTGCCGACGGCTCGATTTCCCAACCAAAAAAATAATTTCCGGAGAAGAATTAAATAAATTAAATGCAGCGGAATTTGCTCGAGCTGTTTTGAAAACCAGCGTGTTTGTAAAAATCGTGCCCGAGGACAAGGTAAAAATTATTGAGGCGTTAAAAGCCCTTAAACACACCGTGGCTTTTTTGGGCGATGGCATCAATGATGCGCCGGCTCTGAAAACCGCTGACGTGGGCATCTCCGTGGACAGCGCCACGGATGTGGCGCGCGATGCCGCGGACATCATTCTGCTGAGAAAGAGTTTGCGCGTGCTAGCCGATGGCGTAAAAAGCGGCCGCCAAACTTTTGGCAACACCATGAAATATATTTTTAATACCATCAGCGCAAATTATGGGAATATGTTTTCCGTGGCCGCCGCCTCGCTGTTTTTACCGTTTATTCCGCTCTTGCCATCACAAATTCTGCTCAATAATTTCTTGAGCGATGTGCCCAATCTAACTCTGTCCACTGACACGGTGGATCCTGAATATCTCAAAAAACCCAAACATTGGAACATCAAAAGCATTAGTAAATTCATGACCTTTTTCGGCCTAATCAGTTCGATCTTTGATGCCCTAACCTTTGTTTTATTATATTTTATTTTTCAAGCCAACATCGGAATTTTCCGCACCGGCTGGTTTATTGAATCCGCGCTATCCGAAATTATCATTGTGTTTGCCATCAGAACCCGGCGCTCTTTTTTCAAGAGCCGGCCCAGCCGAATACTTTTTTGGACATCCATCTGCACCATGGTCGGCGTGGTCTGGATCACCTATTTGCCTGTGGGTCAAAAACTGTTTGAATTTTCTCCCCTTTCGCTGGGAGC
>JAGVIJ010000017.1 GCA_020056125.1 bacterium
CAGAGCCAATGAGATCACCCAATCATTGCGATCCAAGGCTCCGAGCGCAGTATTTTTGGTGAGATGAGTCAAGGCGCGCAAGCGCAGAATCAGCGGGAAAATCATGAGGATAGCGATGAGGATCACGAGCCGCGCACTGCCTAGAGCATATAAAAAATCTGAAATGGCCGTGGCATCGGTTTGATGCAAAACCGCGCGCACTACCAAGGGCAAGGTAAGGAATCCGATTAGTATGGGAGAGAATAAGGTCCAAAAAGCCCAGCGCTTCCAAATATACCAATACCAGACAGTGGTGGTTGGGTTGGCGATCATGGCCACGCCCCAGAGCGTGCGTTGCGCATTTGTGGCTTTGGGAGTGTTTACGGCGTGCAAGATGCCCCAGAGCCAAAAACCAAAATAAACCACGCAGGATGCTACGAATAAAATTTGAGCTAACAAGGTTTCCGGGAACATATTTTAGGCCACTAGTTTAGCGTATTTTTTGAGAAATAGCCAGTCCCATCCTTTGTCATTGCGAGCTCCGAAAGTAATCGGGGCGAAGCAATCTTTTTATAAAGATCGCCACGCTGCGCTCGCGATGACGAAAGTCTGTTGCTTGACAATTCGGCCTGACTTTGTTATTTTATGTCCGTTCACAAAACACATGGGAGGCGGTATGAAAACGATTCAGGTGACGGCTGATATGGTGGCGGAATATTTCTTGCGCGAGCTGATCAGCCGCATCGGCTTGGATCAGCAAGCTGTGTTGGAGACGAACAAGTTGCCGGACGAGTTGCATCGGGCGATCAAGCGGTTCTTGGCCGCTCTATCTGATCGTGCGTCCGTCGGGCTGAAGGAGCGCTTCTGCGCACACATGCCAATCAGGCTGTGCGGAGCGCGCTGTCTGGCCGTCTTCGATGAGCTGGACGGCGGTGGATACAAAGTCAGAATCACGCGGCCTGCGCCCACGCCGGACGAAGTGCAAGAGTTCCATACTGCCGCCCACGTCTGACGTGGGGTCGGAGTAGACCTAAAATCTCACTCCTCCTCCCCTCCTCCGATCCCCGGTCTGACCGAGGGTCTTTTTTTATTCCCCTGCGCTCTTCGAGCTTCGGGTGATTCCGCCGAAGAATAGGAATCCACGGGGTTTAACCCGTGGAGGCTTCAAAGCCCTAAACTTAAATTGATCGGATTGCAGTTGGTCGCGACCGGAGGCACGATGGGCATGGCGATGGGTTGTTTTTGCCCCAAGCGATCAAAGTAAAAAATATGTTGATTTTTCAGCGCGTGCTCATACACGTCGCGCGTTACGCGCACATCCTGCAAACAATAATCTTTTAATTTTTCCAGTTCGCCTTTGTGCCAAAATTCCACAGCCTGCAAACCGTGTCCGCTTTTGCCCATGCCCAAAGTGGCGTGCGCCACATCATCCAATTTGATGCGGTAGCCCAAGCGCTTTTCGATTTCAAACAATAAATCAATGGTTGGCAGTTTCATCAAATTTCCGGCGTAATAAGTCTGCATGCAGGGATAATCAAAGCCGAATAGATTGTAGCCAATGATGCGATCCGAGGTTTCCAAACGCGGCCAAAGTTTGGGCATGTCAGCTTCAAAAAAAGCTTCAAAAGAATCGGTTTCGTAAAAATAACAGCCGATTAAGGAGATGTCCAAAAGCGCCGCATTATAAGCGCCCACGTCTTGAAAAGTGTTTTGAGTTTCAATATCTAGGACAATTTCGCGTCTCATAGATTGGATGATGAAGCCACCGCCGTTGGCCCACGCCCATGGCGGGGCAGGCGGGGTGCCGCCAGAGGCGGCAAATGTAGCATAAGCGAAAAATTTTGACGAGATATAAATTAAAAGCGGCCCCGTATCTTGGTTGGATACGAGGCCGCCGAGCTGTCTGAGTTGTCGCCTAGCGCTGCTGGCGCTGGCGGCGTTTGGGTTCCTCCCTTCTCTCGATGGTGGGCGCGATGACTCGCACCCCGTTGGCAAAGAAATCCGGGTTTTTGTCCAACCACGCCTGTGCGCGGTGGTGGACCGTGATTGTTTCCTGGTCTGTGAATGCCTCGCGGCATGCCCAGTTCCAGCAGGACGAGACCAACCATCCGGCTAGGAGAATCCCCCCGGCGAAGATGGAGAGCGTCAGGGCGAGGTGGAAGATGTTGACGTTTTTCACTTCGCCTTCCTTTCTTTTGTTAGAGCCAAATCAGTCTAATCACTATAGCACAAAAAAGGCTTTTTGTCAAGTCTGCTTTTCCTTGTGTTTTGAGTTATCCCCAATTTTAAATTGCCAAAATACCTCTAATTTTAGCCCTATTTTCAATTAGGTGTTTCACTATCGTCACGATCGTGCGAATTGTGTAACAGCAGCTGGAGGGGCGAAAACATGAAGAGATGAATTTCTATCGATTCTATTTATTGATGGTTTTTGAAGAAGGTTTTGGCTGTTTCCCAAAACTCCGGATGGCCGCCTTTCTCCTTCATCCAATACCACCACTCCACGCCCCAAAAATCCACGGGCGATAATTGCATGTGCTCCGCAAAATAAAAATTTTCTTGCATCTGCTTCAGGCTCATGGTCTCAAGCTGTTTGTCCACCGGCGTATCATCCAAATGTTGGTCGTTCCACGGTTCCATCTGAAATTCACTCACATAAACATGGCGCACTCCAAAGAGCCGCGCGATCAGGGCTTTGTGAAAATAAAAATGCGGCGGTAAAAACCAATAGCGGAAAATGAAATTATTTTTGGTGCGCACCACGCGATACACGCTGACGCCGAGTTTATCCACCAACCGCCCGGCGCTGACCCAGGCGGATAGCTCTCCGGAATCCGTCGTCACCACTTCGCGGCCGGGATCAAGTTTTTTTACCAGGGCGATTTCTTGGCGCAAAAAATCCGGGTCGGGCAAAGGACAATCGCCATACAGGAAATGCGCTTCGTTCTCCACCTGCCAAGCCACAATGGTCGGATTGTTTTTATATTGATTCACCACCCTCTCAATATAGCGCAAGGTATATGGGCGCTGTTCATCGCGCGGCAAGGACTTCCACCATTCAGGCCCCCAACACTCGGGCCAGCGCGGCAATTTTTCTCCCACCGCCAAAACCACGGTGCCGCCGCGTTTGGAGATTTCTTTGATTTCTCGATCCAGCGTAGTGAAATCCCATTTTTCAGGCTTGTCCTCAATGAATCCCCAGTAGGCGCTCAAGCGAAAACGCCGGATGCCCAAATCATCCAAGGCCGCGATTAGAATTTTATTTCCATCGATATGCAATTCATCTTGCGCATAATAGCGGCTGAAAGTTGCGCCGTACTCCGCGTTTTTGGTTGCGCCGGGTAGGCCGACAAATAAAAATAGAACAACCGCGAAAAATACAGCGCCAACCGCGATGCAGAAATAAATAAAGAAATTTTTATTAAACATGAAATTTATTTTAGACCACGAGCATCAGACCGATGGCTGTGATGATTAGCGCCGCGATTTTAATAATGACAAATTTGGGTTGTAAATTTTCTTTCAACAATTGAGGTGCGCGTTTGCGCAAAATAAAAGCCGCCAGCACTAAAAATGCGTATTGCACGGATTGCAAAGCGTTCACAATGGCCGCACTGCCGCGCGCTGTGCCCAGCTCCACTAGCAAGAATCCCCCGGCGCCCATGGATTGCCCGAGTATGGCCAAAGCCACGGCGTGGCGCAATTTTGGTTTTTTGTTTTTAGCCGGAGATTTTTTGGTCATGGCTAATAATTCTCGGCCGGCCAGCGGATCTAAAAGCGTTATCATGATGAGCGCGGTGACCAGAGCGGCTAAGCGCGTGACTACCAAGCCGGATAAAAATCCCACCTGATCATAAACCGCTTTAGCGGAAACCGAACCGGCGGCAAATAGCACAGCTGAAGTTATAGCGAAGATGATGGTGCGC
>JAGVIJ010000073.1 GCA_020056125.1 bacterium
CTGACCGTATGGTTGAATGGAAAAAGTTATACGCCGGCGCGCATGGTGAAAGATAAAATCAACAACACGGTGTTTATCAAAATTCAGGCCGCGGATTTGTCCTCGCCTGTGTTTGGCGAAGTAATCAACTTGGCCGTGAGTTCCGAAGTTTGGCTGGAAACCAGCGCCGGAGTTTTTTCGCCCACCTTGGCTGTGGCCTTAAATCAAGATTTGCCCGACGCTGAATCCATCTCCAGCGAAAGAGCGGTGCGCCGCATTGTTTTGCATGATGCCACGCAAGAAGGGGATCAGGGCGCGCCAGCCTGGGATGTGCAGGGAGCATTGGTCGGCCTGGTGGAGAGCAAGACCGGGGAGCGCATCAGCATCATTCCGTCTTCAGCCATCGCCACTTCTTTTTCGTCGCTCTTGAATACCGGCGCCATCAAACACGCGGCCTTGGGCGTATATGCCGTGGATTTGACCGCGTGGCGCATTGAGGGTGATCGCGGAACTTTGCCGGTGAGCGGCGCGTTGCTTAAAGCTAATCGGCGTTTGGGCAAGCCGGCTGTGGCCAAACAATCAGCCGCGGAACGGGCGGGTTTAAAAGCCGGCGACGTGATTCTGATCGTGGAACGTGATATGCTAGATGGGACCGCGGATTTGGGCGAGGTGCTTTCCGAGTATCGACCGGACACCGAAGTTACCTTGCGCATCAACCGCGATGGCAAAGAGTTGGATGTAAAAGTAAAACTCGGATCAACCGTCACATCAGAAGAGATCAAATAGATCGTCCACATTCGAAATTCCTGCCTGCCGGCAGGCAGGCGACATTATTCCTGCCTGCCGGCAGGCAGGCGACATTCGACATTCGAAATTCCACATTCGACATTCCAAATTTATGACTTCGAATCTTCTCCGCACATTTTTAAATTCTTGGCGCTTGGTTGTTTTGTGCGCCTTGGCCGGATTGATTTTAGCCGTGGGATTTTCTTTAATCCAACCGCTCCGCTATTCATCCACAGTCAGCCTGCTCATCACTCAAACCAACATCACCGGACTTGATCCATACACTGCGGTTAAGTCCACGGAGCGCATTGCGCAAAATTTATCCGAGGTGATTTACACCACCAGTTTTTTTAACGCGGTCATGGCGCGCGGCGAAATTGATCAGGCGTATTTTCCGGAGGATGAAATTTCTAAACGCAGTAAGTGGCGCAACACCATTGAGACTGCGGTTACTCCGGGCACCGGGGTGATGAAGATTATCGCGTATCATACTTCGCGCAGTCAGGCCACGCAGTTGTCAGTGCGCGTGGCACAGGAGATTGCGGATTTGGCGCCCAACTATTTTGGTTATTCGGTGCGTGTGCAGATTATTGATGATCCATTGCCCTCGCGCTTTTTCGCGAAACCGGATTTTGTGCGGAATGGCTCGTTTGGCGCTTTAGTGGGCTTTCTTTTAGCCAGCGCCTGGATTTTAGGAAAAAAGAGATAGATATCCGGTAGTCGCCCCGCCGTCGGCGGGGCAAAATATTTAACGCACCCTAAAGGGTGCGGCTACCACGAATTATATCGGAAACATTGATTTTTCGCTTATTTAACAGGGTTTTACAATTGTAGGGACACGGCATGCCGTGTCCCTCCTTTTATATAGCATGTGCCCTTGACAAAATTCGGGTTTTATGTTAGATTCATACGTCAACTGGAGGTAAGGTTGTGGAGGTCAGAGGCGGTCTTTTGGGCGATTGGATCTGGGATTTTGAAGCCGTTCAGTCTTGTTTTGGGGATGTTCCTCCTTTCCCAAAATTTGTCCCCCGACTCAGTCGGGGGGCGCTGGACGGCTCCAGAACCCCAAACGTAGGGGCGGACCAATGCGTCCGCCCAGACACGAGGGGTTCGTGGGTTTGACAATTGAGTACGGGAAGGCACACCGCCAACCCGTCAAGACAACAACGGCCTGACAGGGCCAAAGGAGAAGGATATGAAGAAGTCCATCGTTTTCTTCGCGGCCCTCGCGGCCATCTTCGCTTACATCAGCACGGCGTCGGCCCAGCCGTCGACGGGCGC
>JAGVIJ010000092.1 GCA_020056125.1 bacterium
TCCCCTGTCTTGCAAACTGGCCAGCGAATAAGCCATGACCTTGCCGGTTTCGCCGGAGATCAGAGAGCCGGTGGTATGCCGTTCAATTGCTCCGGCCTGCGGTTTGAAGCCGATAAATTCGCTGCACAAAATACCTTGGCCGCGCGTGTCCACCACAAACTCGTTGCGATAACCCAAAAGTCCGCGCGTGGGAATTTGATAAATCAAACGCGTGTGGCTAAGTTCCGGATGCATGGCGATCATGACGCCTTTGCGCTTGGCCATCTTTTCAATCACGGCGCCGGCTAAATCAGGCGACACATCAATGGTGATTTCTTCAAACGGTTCCAGCTTAACGCCATTCTCTTCCTTCACAATGACTTGGGGCTGGGAGACTTGTAATTCAAACCCTTCGCGGCGCATATTTTCCAACAGGATCGCGATGTGCAATTCGCCGCGGCCATAAACTTTGTAGTGATCGGGCGTGGCTGAATTCCCGCCTTGCGCCGAGATTTTCAATCCCACGTTCACTTCCAACTCTTTTTCCAAGCGCTCTTTAATTTGGCGGTTGGTCACGTATTTCCCTTCGCGTCCGGCAAACGGAGAATTGTTCACCAAAAAATTCAAAGAGATGGCCGGCTCATCAATTTTGATGGCGGGCAGGAGCGGTTGGTTTTGATCCACGCAAATTGTGTCGCTGATGTAAATGTCAGGCAGTCCGGCCACCATCACAATGTCTCCGGCCGTTACCTCGGGAACTTCTTTGCGGCTCATGCCTTCGAACGTAAAAAGTTTGGTGATGATGCCGGTAATCACTTCACCCGTGGGTTTTTTATCAAAAATTTTGTCCCCCATTTTGAGCGAGCCTTGATATACGCGGCCGATGCCCATGCGTCCCAGATAATTGTCATACGCCAAATTAAACGGCTGAAAAGCAAAAGGCAGAGTGGCGTTATTTTGTGCGGCCGGCACATGCTCCAAAATCATATCCAAAAGCGGAGCGATATTTTGCGAGTCATCGCTCAAATTCTTTTTGGCGATGCCGTGCTTGGCAATGGCATAAATCGTGGGGAAATCCAGTTGTTCGTCATTGGCGCCCAGATCCATAAAGAGTTCCAGGATTTTTTCGTGCGTCCATTCGGGTCGCGCAGCCGGCTTATCAATTTTATTGATCACCACGAGCGGCTTCAAGCCCAGCTCCAAAGATTTGCGCAACACGAATTTGGTTTGCGGCATGGGACCTTCTTGCGCATCCACCACCAAAATAACCGAATCGATGGAACGCAAAATACGCTCCACTTCGGATCCGAAATCCGCGTGCCCGGGCGTATCCACGATGTTGATTTTGGTGTCTTTATAAAACAATGAGGTGTTTTTGGAGTAGATGGTAATCCCCCGTTCCTTCTCCAAAATATTGGAATCCATGCTCACATTCTCGTCGGTCACCATACCGGTAAAGCGCAACAAAGCATCGGTCAATTTGGTTTTGCCGTGGTCAACGTGTGCAATTATTGCGATGTTACGAATTTCCATAAACCTAATTTATTGCGACTTGCCCGCCGAAGCCTTGGCGTAGGCGGGTGTTGCGAATTTCCATGGATTAAAGACATCCCCAATCCGGGGATGAATCGTCTTAAATATGCCTGAAAAAAGAGGATTTGTCAAGCGGAGCCGCTGGCCGAGCAACAAAAAAGACCCCTTGCGGAGCCTTTTTTAATTTGTCCAGTTTATTTAGACGCGGACAACGTTCACGGCGCGAGGGCCTTTTTCGGAATCTTCCATTTGAAATTCAACGGTGTCGCCGACGTTCAAAGCGGAAAATTCAACCCCATTCAGGCCGGTGGCATGGAAGAAGACATCTTTGGAACCGTCTTCAGTACCGATGAAACCAAAGTTCTTTTCTGATACCAATCGTTTGATTGTACCTTTCATAGTGGTGAAAATTAGTGAGTAACTGCAAAGGTGAATTGGGCAGAAACTCGACTATGTTTCTACGAACAATCTTTTGCGCCATATTTATACCACGAAACCGGCTTTTTGTCAACCAAGGCATGGATTTGGGCTTGTTTATAGAGCAAAACGCGTTTATAATCACTTTATGCAAATTCCTATCCGAAAACCGGGCCAATACACCAATTCCAAGCCAGATCCTCATTTGACCGAGGATAAATTTAATGAACTCCAGTCTGCTTTAGAGAAGTTAAAGAAATTCAGCCGGCCGCGAGCCGCGGATGAGGTTGACCGGCTATCCAAGTTGGGAGATTTTTCGGAGAACGCGGATTACTCAATTGCCAAGGGACGCTTGCGCGGGATCAATCAAAGGATTTTGGAATTGGAGGATCATTTGAAACAAGCGGTAATTATTAAGCCGGCAAAAAATACAGGCACGGTTCAGCTCGGACATGCGGTGATTGTGGAGGTGAATGGCGCGCGCAAGACTTATCGAATTCTTGGTTCGGAGGAGATCAATCCTTCGCGCGGCATCATCTCTCATCAATCCCCCATCGGCGCAGGGCTCATGGGGCGCAAAGTCGGCGACATTGTAAAAATAAAAATCGCGGATCGCAAGGCGGAGTATAAAATAATTGAGATCCAAAGTTAGTCAGCCGCCCAACCCGCTAAATTGGTCAAAATTGGTGTTTTTGTGTAAGCTGAAATTAGCTTATTCATAATTAACTCGGATCCAACAATTATATGAAATCATTTGTTTACGCCCTAATATTCTTTTCGTTTTTTGCGGGAGTGGTTTCCGTTTTACCTCAGACGGCGCAGGCTTATGAGTGTTATGTGGATCCGGTTTATGCGCGCAGCTGGACCGGCACGGTCGCTACCGGTGTGCGTGTGCGCGATGGCGCTTGCACCGAAGGCACCACAGTTTTAACCACGCTGGCGGCGGGTACCTCGGTGAATATAATCGCGGAGACTGATGGCTGGTACAAGGTGCAACTCACCAACGGAACCAAGGGTTGGGTGGGAGCTCGTTTGATAAACGTGGTTGTTCGCGCGTCGACCACGAATGTCCAATCAGCGGAGAGCGATATGCCCGAAGGCCAAAAGGTGGTTACAGAAATTTATCCGACGGTTTACTCCAATGATCTGACGGAAAGAGTCAAAGGTTATATTTTGTTGCAGGTGCAGAGCGTAGGTGAGGCTTGGTATGTGCATCCGGAAGATGGCAAACGATATTACATGAAGGATGGAACCGCGGCTTATAACATGATGCGTTATTTCGGCTTGGGAGTTTCCAACTCTGACATGAAAAAGATTTTGGCCGGAGATTCGACTCTGCGCGATCGTTTGCGCGGCAAAATTGTTTTGCAAGTTGAATTGCACGGCGAGGCTTATTACATCCATCCGAAATTCGCCACAGTGCATTATCTAAAGGATGGTGTTGAGGCCTATCGCCTGATGCGCGAGATGAGTTTGGGCATTACCAATACTGATTTAAACTCGGTGCCGGTAAAAAATTTCGATGCTTATGTGGCGGAGCGCGAAGCTGTAATTAAAACTACGGTTGCGCCCGTGACCGCTAGCCAAGGGACAATTAATCTTTCAGGTTATTCACAAGATGGCAAAGCGGTTTTGAATTGGAATGTTAATAGCGTTGATACTCCGATCGGATTTAAAGTTATAAAATCCGTTGATCCGAATCCGGTTTATCCGGGCGATGCATATCATTATCTATCCAACGCGGATGTTCGTTCAGATATATGGACCGGGCTCTCCGGAACGTATCACTTCCGCGTGTGCCAATATTTAGGCGGCGCGTGCGGAGTGTATAGCAATGATATTGAGTTGGGCTTCTAAGAATATAAAAACCCCTCGAATTTCGAAGGGTTTTTGTGACCTGGATTGACTAGGACTTGGTACTCCTCCTTAAAATTAATCGTTTAATTGAAGTTTGTCAATATGAATAAATCAATTACGAGCCGGCGTGGGGAGTCGAACCCCATGATTATGGAGCACCAAATCCATATCAACCACCGGGTCACCGGCCCGTATATATACCGCTGACATGTTCAAAGAAGTTTGTCAAGATGTTGATAACTTAAATGGTTGGTTTTAATGGACTATCTGATTAGATTTTGAAAAATCGGGTGTTCGTTTACCTGTTCAACTGTAAATTTAATTCTCCCCAGCGCCTGTCCCCTTTCGGTTTCCGTATACACACGCCATTGGCCGGCTGGTATGTTGGCCTTGGTTGAGAACCCGCGATACCCGGCCTCGCGACCGCCGGTGATGAAAAAGAAATAGCGTCCGCGATCCGTCCATTGGCCCAGCGCTTCATCGTAATATTGCCAGCGGTGATAAATTTTGGTTTGCAGATCCAAAGGGGCAAAGATGCTCGTGAAAACATACACGCGCTCCCTAGCCTTGATGTGAATGGTTTGGCCGGGTTGGATTTTTTCCAACCAAGTTTGAGTTTCAGTTTTCAAAATATAAGCGTTGCCCGAGCGTTGCACATCATGATAAACCCCGGCTTCGCGCACAGATAGCGGTATGGGCGGAATGATGTTGAAGAAGTAGAGCGCGTTCATGACCGCGGCGATGGCTACGACCAAAATGATGAGGTGGGTGCGTCCGCGTTTTAGATTGGGCAAGAAGTGCGTGAGTGCGAGGATGTAAATTAAAATAATTATCAGGCTGGATGCTCCGGCCGCGATGAATAACCAGTAGTTGATGGAGTTGAAGATGAATGGAAAGAGAAGCGCTAAGAGCGAAAAGAGAGCGAAAAAATATACGCTGACTTGAACCACGGGTTTAAGAAAATATTGGCGCAAGACTTCATTGGACGCCATGAGCGCGGCAATGATTAAAATGAGCGGCCAGCTGACTGAAATCGCTCCGCTGAACCAATAAAAAATCAGGGATGCGCTCAGCAAAGCGCCGAAAGTGAATTGGATGACTAAGGGCGCGGCCAGGCGCAGATATTTGATGGGCGCGAGATTTTGACCGCGGACGCGGTTTGCGTCATAAGCGTGGACAAAGGTTAGCGCTAATCCGGCCAGCACAAAATATGCGGCCAGCAAAATAAAAGTTGTTTTGATTTGGATGGTGCGAAAGGTAATATAATCAGCAGCCACACCAACCAACAACATGCCCGGAATCATCCAGCGTTCGTATTTTTCGTACCAAGATTTAAGTTTGTGGTAACGAATGAGTTGTTTTATTTTTTCGCGCATTGGAAATGATAATATCAGCGGGCAGGGAGTCGATTAAGCTTCCGACCCTTTATTGATTCCATTTTAACTATTTCTTAGTTTAGTCGCTTTTTTTAGAAGGCCCTTAGGCGACCTTTCTATAATGTAGACGAGTAACTTAAGCGCTCGTTCAACCTGTCTGACACCACAGGCAATTTTTCCTCTTGGTTTACTGAGATGGAATGTATTCCGCAGATTATTAATCGCAAGTATTTCTGATGCCGCTCGTTTCGATATTAGTTTCTGGCTCTCAAGAAAGTCCGCCAAGCTTTTTAATCCGATTTGAAATTCTTCTTTATTACCGCGCTTTTGTATTGCTACGACAACACGATCTCCACTCGCCTCCATATGCGTGTATTTTTCTGGCAGAATTTCGACATACTTGTAATCAATGTGAGGTATTTGATATCCCCCTTTTTTATAAAAGAAAAGCAAGATTGCTTCGATGATAGAAACAACATACAAAACGATCACTCTGCAAGTTTCTTCTTGATAGAGCTTGTTGTCTGTTCGTCTTTTTGATTCTTCGAATAATAGGTAGGTATATTCAATAGAATCTCCAACCGTTTTACGTAAAGAAGCATCGGTAATGAAATCAAGACCATCCATAAGCTGTGGCTACCTTGATTTTTTTTGAGCTATTTTTAATAGCTTTGATAACGACGGAACTCCAGCTTCTTTGAGAACGGTGTACAACTTCGCGTCAGAACGATAGCCTAAATCAATATCGTATTTCTTCTCGATGGTTTTCACTAGAGTATCACTTCGCTTCTGACGAATTTGTTTAGACATGAAATGATTATAGCACAATTTTAGAACACGATGTAATGCCTTATTAGGCCATTTTTCGATTACCTTTCTTTAGGTAGAAGCAGAGGTGATTGATTAACCATCTATTCATCACCAATTGCCCATGTCCTCTTTCCAACTCAATAATTGATTAAAAGCTTTGTCATCGTAATTAGGAATCTTCTCTCGCCACTCGGTAAATTTTTCCCCGATCCATTCATCATGCGCCGCCCAGGAATCTTTAATTGATAGCTCACCGTTAACGACTTTGATGTTCAACTCTTGAAGATTCTTAAAAATTTCAATTTTTGGACTTCTGATGGGCGAATCTACATCTGTATTTTTTTCAATGTCCATGAAAATTTTAGCGAGCTGTTTATACGGATAAGCGGGACAATCAGGGTTATAAGCCACTAGATTCCTCAGTTGATTATCGTGAATGCTTTTTACGGTAATGAATAATAAACCAAGCAAAATCGCGATGACTAGAAGTAAAAAATTTGTCATATAATTTCCGCCCCTTTGGGGCATTTTTTGTAATAATATTAGAAAGGCGAACCGCGCAGTCTGAGCAATGTTGAATTTTACGAACGTTGATAATATGCGCCTTTTGTAACAAAATGTCAAAAAATTTGTAACATTTTACAGATTCTTGTCTGTTCTCTATTTGTCTTAGAATCAAAAAAATAATCACCGCAATGGGTGGTTATTTTTATGGCTCCGAGTATCAGGATGCATGGCGGCTCGGATTGAACGAGTATGACGCGGAAGGCGACGCGAGAGGAAACGCGTTTGAAAATAAAATATTAGTGACACTTTCTCGCTATCGCGAAATAGTGTCACCTTTTGATTAGGAAGAATTTTTTTGAGTGGGAAAAACATTCTCACATTCTTGCCTGCCCCGTGGTGAAACTTTACGGGGAGAATGTCGGAATGTTTTTATCTCCGAGAGGTCATCATGAATTATTCTCACTCCCCTATTCAAGAATCCTACATTCTAGTTCAAAGCGCAACACCTTTCATTAAACACCTCTTCGGGGGTTAGATATTTGAGACACTTTCTAGGA
>JAGVIJ010000038.1 GCA_020056125.1 bacterium
CCGATCTCCCTTGGGCGTAATCTTGCCCACCAAAATATCTCCGGACTTCACCTCGGCGCCGATGCGCACGACTCCTTGATCATCCAAATTTTTTAATTTTTCTTCAGACACGTTGGGAATATCCGAGGTCACCACCTCCGGACCCAGTTTGGTGTCGCGCACATCAATCGGATAATGCTCAATGTGGATCGAAGTGAAGCGATCAAAGTGCACCAAGCGCTCGGACAAAATGATGGCGTCTTCATAATTGTATCCGTCCCAAGACAAGAAGGCGCACAACAAATTTTGACCCAAAGCCAATTCTCCATTTTGACAACCCGTGCCATCAATCAAAGTTTCACCGGCCAGCACCTTTTGTCCCTTAACCACTTTGACGTGCTGGTTCAAACAAGTTGTGGCGTTGGAGCGCTGAAATTTAATCAAATCATAGCGCCGGATATCGCCGCTTCCGGTTTTCAATTCCACGTGATTGCCGGAAAGTGAAACGACGGTGGAGTCCTCGGGCGCTAAAACCACCACACCCGCATCCACGGCCGCACGCTTTTCCACGCCCGTGCCTACGATCGGAGCGTCAGGTTTAATACACGGCACAGCCTGGCGTTGCATGTTCGTACCCATGAGCGCGCGCTGGCCATCATCATGTTCCACGAAAGGAATCAGCGAAGTGCCCACGGACAAAATTTGTTTTGACGATACATCCAAATAATCTATTTCGTGCACATCCACCATGGTCGGTTCGCCGTTTTTTCTGGCGCTGGCCTTCTCTTCCAAAAACCGGCCATCCGCATCAATCGGCGTGGTCGCCGGAGCCGTGGTGCCGCGCTCTTCAGTAAAGGCGTTCAAGAAAACAATCTCGTGCGTGACACGCGGTACAATCGGAATTTTTGGCAGAGACACTTTTTTCAATTCATCAGCCAATTTCTTATCCACTTTACTGCCGGCCTCGGCCACCACATTACCCAAACCATCGCGCACTTCCACGCGCAGAGTTTCATCAATCGCATCCTTGCCGTCATTCAGCGCCCAATTTTTCACCTTGCGATACGGCGTCTCAATAAAACCAAAATCATTGATGCGCGCATAACAAGACAAGTGTCCGACCAAGCCGATGTTCGGCCCTTCAGGTGAAGCAATCGGACAAATTCTACCGTAGTGCGTGCGATGCACGTCGCGCACATCAAAGCCCGCGCGTTCACGCGACAAACCGCCCGGACCCATGGCCGACAGACGACGCTTATGTTCCAGCTCGGACAGCGGATTGGTTTGATCCATGAATTGCGACAACTGCGAACTCATGAAGAACTCGCGCACTGCGCCGATCACGGGTCGCGCATTGATCAACTTCGCCGGTTTGATGGCTGAAATTTCCAGAGTGGACATGCGATCCTTCACGATGCGCTCCATGCGCGCCAAACCGATGCGGAAGCGGCCTTGCGCCAACTCGCCCACCGCGCGCACGCGGCGATTGCCCAAATGATCCACATCATCCGGTTCTTCTTGCGTATTGTTCAAACGAATAATCTCCTTAATGATTTTCACCAAATCCTCTTTTTTCAAAATTCGATTCTCTTCTTTGGCCACCTGTTTAATATCTTGCGCATCATTCACATTCACATCCGTGCCAAAGCGCTGAGAAAATTTGTAACGACCCACCTGCCCCAAATCATAACGATCAAAATTAAAAAACATGGAGTGGATCAAGGAGCGCGCGTTATCCGCCGTGGCCAAATCCCCCGGACGAATGCGCTTATACACCTCGGTCAATCCCTCTTCTTCATTCTTAGCTACGTCTTTGGCTAAGGTCGATTCAATGTAACGATTCAACGGATGAATATCCGCATCTTTAAACAACTCTTTGATCTCTTCATCGTTTCCATAACCAAAAGCTTTCATCAAAGAGGTGGCCGCCACTTTGCGCTTGCGATCGATCTTCACCCAAATGACATTTTTAGAATCGGTTTCAAATTCCAACCATGCGCCGCGGTTGGGTATGACCTTGGCTCCGTAATAACGCCGACCGCGCGTGACCTCGGCTGTAAAAAATGCGCCGGCTGAACGCACCAACTGCGACACCACCACGCGCTCAATACCGTTGATGATAAAAGTTCCGCGCTCGGTCATGACCGGCAGGTCGCCCAAATACACTTCTTGCTCTTGCGTCTCCCCAGTGCGCTTGTTGGTCAGTTTGGTTTGCACGCGCAACGGCGCTTCAAAGTTAACCTTCTTGGCTTTGGAAGTATTCTCGTCAAATTTGGGTTCGTCAAAATAATATCCGGTGAACCACAATTCCAAATCGCGCCCAATAAAATCTTTGATGGGCGAAAGCTCGTCAAACAGATCCTTGATGCCTTCTTTCAAAAACCACTGGTAACTGTGCTTTTGCACTTCGATCAGATCCGGCAGCATGGTGGCGTCATGCAGCGAAGTGAAATAATGACGGCCAGCTTCTTTGAGGGGCTGACGTCTGAAAATTTTCGGCATTGTCTTCTGCGTTAGAGCGCCTTTTCTCCACGCGCGGACCTTGATCGAGAGGACCTATTGGCCGGTATGATCAGGTGACGGCGAGATAAAAAGACTGTTTAATTATTGAAAATTGCAGAATAAGAACCCACGCGCCGATTTTGTGACGCTGGGACCAACCTGATCAAGCCTGGAAAAGTGATCATTAAGCCTAAATTGACACACTCCAAATCAGAGCCTTTCTCTGAGTGATATGTATGTGCGCGATTTTGCCATGATTTAATAAACCTGTCAAATAAGCACCCAAACCACCAGGGAAAACCCCGTGCGCTCAATTAAGCCGCTCCTGAAAGTTTAGGCGGCTTTCTTGGCCGGGCGGCGCTCTTTCTGTGCAGGCTTTTTTGGATTTCGATCTGCCGGCATGGCCGTAGGATCCTTTTTTCGTTCCCCAACTTGGATAAGTCTTTTCACCTTTCCCGGACCCAGCTTTGATGGCAACGCCTCCGGTGGCGGTAAACGACGCAATGTACCAGAAGTGGCCGCCTCGAGTTCTTGCTCCGCTTTTTCGGCCTTCATCCTTTCGGCCTCCCTCTCATATCGATCCCGGAGTGTTCTATGGGCATTCAAATCCTCGTCCTCCACATCTTTACCTTTACTCATCGGCTCCGATTTTTTTGTACGAGCAAAAACGTCTTCTCCTTCCGCTTCTCGCTGTAAAAGCGCCTCCTCCGGATTCAGTGCCTCATCGGGGATCTCTCCTACCGGAACAAATTTTTTGCCCTTTCGGTGTATTGGGCTATCACTCGTGCCCGGCTTTGGCATCTCATGAGAATATGACATAAAAAATTGATTTAAAAAATAAAATTACATTCTTATAATAACAACTCCCCATCTCCAGGGCAATGACCCAGAATCAAACCATTCTCTAATTCGAGCGAATTAGAGCCAGACCCCTATATATAAGGAGGGAACAAAAAGATGTATAAACGCTCCAACTTTGCTTGGTTAAGCGGATTTGGCTTAAACAAGCCCCTTTCCGATCCCCTATAAACACGCTATTTAAGCCAATCTCTTGTGCCAACCCCTCTTGACAAAAGTTCCATTCTATGCTATAGTGGTTTTGTTCTAGAGTGAATCAGGAAACAGGAAAGCTGACCAGTACATTCCGGAAACAAGGAAAATAACCTTACAAATTCAATCCGTCTCGGTTTGAGGAGAAATCGAGGCCCGTCTGACAAAAGCTCATCAGCACTTCTTAAGTTAGGAGCAGGATCAGGCGCGCAGAGATTTTTCTGAAAATCGAGACCCCAAAAAGTCTCGGTTTTTTCGTTGCCTCTATAAACGTGAAGGAGGAAACCTTGGTCCGGCCCGAACCCGGGTACCGGCCAGGTAGACTGCTGAAATCATGCTTCCTGGTTTCGACTAGGAATCACGATCGCTAGGCAGTCACGGATGCAAAAGTGCTTCGGCACAATTTGCGTCCAACTGACACGCTCCCGATAGCTATCGGGGGATATGTCTCCTTCACATTCATGGCGGAAATGAAAGATCGCACTTTGAGCCCTAGGTCGGTAGGGCTGTAACCAACAACTTCTCGCTGGAGACCGAACCCCTCTCCAGCCCGTTTCCGAATTTATGACGCAAGTCGTGAATTCAGAATAGGAAGGATCCGATCCAAAATTCGTCATTCGACATTCGAAATTCGTCATTCGACATTCGAAATTCGTCCTTAACAATGTGGAGGAGAAACCCATGTGCGACCCATGCGTATTTTATACAAAATGGAACCACCGCTCATGTTTGAGGGAAAAAATCATGACAGGTCGGCTTCGGCTAACCTATCTTGAAAGTACGACCTCAGGACAAGTCCGCCTGCGGTGGACACGTCCCCTTCACATTGGTGAGGATGAAAATTCTTGCCGATTCATTCTTTAAAAATATTATAGGAAAAGCCTCGCAGAAATGCGAGGTTTTTTCTTAGCTAGCCCCCTTGACAGAAAGTCGATTTTGGGCTATGTTGGATGCGTACTCTGATTGAGTAAAAGTTCGTTTGAAACGACATGGAGGAAAAGGTTTTCCCCCAAACAGACTCCGGCCGTATGGCTGGACTCTGACGGAAAATCGATTCTGGTTGGTGCGTGGCGTATGCCACTGCGCTAACCGCGAGCCGCTGAAAACTCGGCGGACCTCCAGTTCATTTCAAACGAACAGTGAACCTTAAAAGAAAGGA
>JAGVIJ010000069.1 GCA_020056125.1 bacterium
CCGCGCTTAATGCTCTTGGTAGGAAGTTTCAACACCTCAAATAAAATATGCACCAACTGTTGCGGCGAAGCCGGATTAAATGTTTCGCCGGCCAGCTGTTCCATCTCTTGTTCCAACCGACTTTTTACGATTTTGAATTCCTTGGTCAAGCCGCCAAAATATTTTCGATCAATTAAAATACCGCGATCCTCCATCTTGGCTAAAACCGCAATGAGCGGCAGCTCCAATCTCTCCACCACGCGCTCCAAATTTTGAGCTTTTAAGGCCGCGGACAAACTAGTGCGCGCCCCGCGAATCGCATCCACTTCATACAGCGGACGTTCATCGCCCCCGGGCAGGATTAAATTTAAATGCGCGGCCGCGAGCGAGGCCAAATCAAAATTTCCATCGCTACCCGCTAAAATATACGCGGCGATTTCCGTATCAAAACCCATGCCCTGCAAATCCAAACCATTTTTCTTGGCCCAGTGCCAAACCTTTTTTAAACCGTGGCCGATTTTTTTAATGGCCGGGTCGCTCAACACATCCGCCAGCATTTTTTTTACCTTAGCTCCGGCCAACTGGGTCGAGGTAACGGTCAGCGCAAACTGTTTTGATCCCAAAGCCAGCGCCGCATCATGAAACAAAGACTGTTGTTCGCTTTCAGACAGCCAAATTATCAACTCGCCCTCCTCGCGCACGGCCGTAAAAAAAGATTCCAGCTCTTGAGTCGTGGGGCAGAGGCCATGCCTTGTCGCGGCAGCTGATTTTTTTTCTGAACCGCCCGGCCGCTCGGCCGGCAACCGTTTTTCCTTGGCGCCCAAAGCACGAGACAACAAAGATTTAAAACCGAGTAGTGTAAAAAACCGACGCAGTTCATCTTCGTCCACTAATTGGCGCTTTAAATCATCAACCGTCTCCTTGGCCGGCGCATCCGCCACTAAGCGCACCACCGGCAAAGTTGAACGCGCCTCTTTTTCTCCCTCCACCAAGCGCCGTCTGACTGCCGGCGTCAAATCGCTTTTCGAATCATGCGCCGCTTTAAAAATTTCCTCCAAATTTTTGAATTTAATCAAAAGTTCAGTCGCGGTTTTCTCGCCAATCCCGGCCACGCCCTTCAAATTATCTGACGGATCTCCGCGCAACGCCTTAAATTCCGCCTGCTGGTCAACCGTGAGACCGGTCACGTCTTGCAAAACTTTTTCGTCATACACCACGGTTTCAGTCACGCCTTTTTTAAACGCCATGACTTTAATGTGCGGGCCAATGGCTTGCCACACATCGCGATCGCTGGTGAGCAGTGTCACTTCCACATCTTTTTTTGCCAACCGACCACCCAAGGTCGCCAATAAATCATCCGCCTCATACCCCGGCAGTTCAACATTCACACCGCCAAAAATTTTTACCGCTTCTTTGACCAAAGGGATCTGATCATAAAATTCCTGCGGCTGTTTTTCGCGTTGCGCTTTGTATTCGGGCCGCGCTTTATGCCGATAGGTCGGTTCTTTGGTGTCCCAACATGCCACTAAATAATCCGGCCGCTCGCTGGCCACAATCTTCATGAGCACCGAGGCAAAACCATACACCGCATTCACCAATCTGCCGTCCGGAGCAGTCAGCGGCGGCAAAGCATGCCAAGCGCGATGGATCAAAGAGTTGGCATCAATGATTAGGGCTGTGGATTTTGATTTCATAATTATAGTTATAGCAATAAGCATACCTAAATGCAATGAAGCGCCCCCGCAATATACGGAGTGGTATCGCGGAATCCGCCGAAGTCCCGCCGACGGCGGGACGAAGGCGGATAAAAAAAGCCCCTAGACTCGAGAGAGTGAGCTAGGGACCCTGGGAAGGAAGTTGCTTCTGCTACCTCATCAGCTGAGGTAGCCCTTGGCCGCGAGGTTGTTGACCGTGGACTCGGCCTCCACGATCATCTGCGACGTGTCCGCGCCCGGGATGGAGCTCGCGAACAGGTCGTTGCGGCCGCTGACCTCGCCGATGGGGATGCGCGGCGCGGTCTGCTCGATCTGCTGGCTCCACTCGCAGGTGTAGCCCAGACCCTTCTTGGTCAGGATGGCCGTGGACTCGTAGATCTTCTGGGTCTTCGTGTCCACGAGCTGGATCACGATCTTGATCCGCTTCTGGCCG
>JAGVIJ010000076.1 GCA_020056125.1 bacterium
CTGCAACTGTTTAGTTTTTGATCTCAATCTGCACGGACGGACCCATGGTCGAGGTCAGCACAACCTTTCTAAAATAAACTCCTTTGGATGACGCGGGCTTGGCTTTGCGCACGGCCTCCAATAAGGCGGTAAAATTTTCAATCAACTGCGCGGTGGACAAAGAGGTCTTGCCGATGGCTTGGTGAATGTTGCCGGTAGCATCATTTTTAATGGTGATTTTGCCGCGCTTTAATTCTCCAATCATTTTTTTCACATCGTTGCCCACGGTTTCAGTTCTCGGGTTTGGCATCAAACCTTTGGGTCCGAGAATTTTTGCCACCTTGGCCAGCTTGGGCATCATGTCCGGCGTGGCGATAGCCATGTCAAAATCAATTTTGCCGGTTTGGACGATTTCCGCGATCAGCTCTTCGTTTCCGATAATATCCGCGCCCGCATCTTTGGCTTCTTGCTCTTTGCCGGATGAGACAAAGGCCGCGATTTTTTTAGTCTTGCCGATGGTGTGGGGCAGAATAATGGTGGTGCGAATTTGCTGTTCACCTTGACGCACGTCGATTCCTAAGCGCATGTGCGCCTCAACCGAGCTTTCGAATTTGGTGGTGGAGGTCTTTTTGACCAGCTCAACCGCCTCTTCGACAGGGTAGAGTTTTTTAGGGTCAACCAGGGCTTTGACTTGAGTGTAGCGTTTGGATCTGGGCATAGATTTGAGTGGTTCGGTCGCACCCCGGCCTTAGGCCTGCCTGCCGGTAGGCAGGTCGGGACACTCCCACTTAATAATTAGTGTGGGCAGAGCTTAGAACAAAACCGCCCTCAAGTCAAGAGGGCGGGGATGGTTACTTAGAACTGATTAAATAGACCTGACAGAGGTTTTTTTCGTCTCCAAATATAGTAGCCGTTTCGGTCGAGAGTAAAAGGTCTTCATTCTCTGCTTTATAACCGGCTTCGTGGATGGAGAATTCAGTTTCGCAATCGGGGATATTTCCGTCAGCAATACGTTTCACTGAAATTTTAGTGTAAGGCTGCCAGTCTGCTTTTTTGATTGTATAGTTCTCCGGTCCCCAGTTGATAGGTACAGCGAAAGAGACATTTGTTCCCTCGGCTGTATATAAGATTTTCATTTTTGATGCCGCGGCTCCGATAAGTAGATCTGTGGTCGTGTCTGCTTCTTTTACTACTTCTATCTTTTGTGAGTCATTCGTCGTTAGTTTGGTTTGTAGCGCTTGCAATTCCGTTCGGATGGCGCCTACATCAGCGCGGATGTTTTTGAAATCAAAGTCGGTTTTATAGAACAGCGCTCCCAATCCGGCGATGAGGATGATGAACACGACCAAAAGTCCGATGATGGGAGTTTTTGCGCTCTTGGGCGCTGAAAAAGGAGAGATTGTTTCATTGGGCATAGATTAAGAAATTTTTTTAAACCGCCCTCGGGTCAAGAGGGCGGGGGAATTATTCTGGGGCAGTTTTGGTCGGGGGAGTGACAGTGGGAGCCACTATGCCGGAACTTAGTTCGGCTATGGTCTCTTGGAGTTTTACGACTCGATCGTTAGTATTTTTAACTTGTAGTTGCAGGGTTTGGAGATCAACGTCCAAGCGGCCCATCTCAACCCTGGTCTGCCGAGCTTCAGATTGGATTTTAAAGAAGAGCAGGGAAAGACCCAGAGCCGCAATGGCAATCAGCGCCACGTGAAACCACATGCTGTTCAAGATTTTATTGGAATCACCGGCAGCCGGTTGAACGGGTTTGGGTAGAGGTTTAAATTCAACGGCCTTGGGTTTGGCGACGAATGCCTTAGGTTTAGGTTCAACGGCCTTGGGCTTGGGTTCGAAAGCCGGAAGATCCTCGATCGGGGCTTCATAAATCGGAGGCTGATGCGGTACTTTGACCGGTGCGATTTTTGGTTTTGAAAATTTTACGTTTTTGGGAGGCATAAAGTACGTTTTAGGATGACTAAGAATTAGATTAATTATAGCATAAAAACAAAAATCAGACTAAATGCAGTCTGGTTTTTGGCGGAGGTTCTAACCCCTCCTAAACCTCCCCTTAATCTAAGGGGAGGAATGGGTGATGTAGGATTTTTAAATAATTTGCACGCCCATGTTTTTGGCTGTGCCCTCCACCATCTTCATGGCTGATTCCACGGTGCGGCAATTCAAGTCAGGCATTTTCTTTTCGGCGATTTCGCGGATTTGTTGTTTGGTGATTTTACCCACCTTGTCTTGAATGGGTTTGCCTGAACCTTTTTGAATACCTGCGGCTTTTTTGATCAGGTCAGCCACCGGAGAAACTTTTAAAATAAAATCATACGAGCGATCTTCGTACACCGTGATGATACAGGGCACGACTTCACCGCGGCGCGCAGCCGTGGCCTCGTTGAATCTTTTACAAAATTCAGCGATGTTCACGCCATGCGGACCAAGCGCCGTACCAACCGGCGGCGCCGGATTAGCTGCGCCTCCGGGGATTTGGAGTTTAACGAGTGTCTTCACTTTCTTTGCCATATATTTTGGAATGTCGCCTGCCTGCCGGCAGGCAGGAATTTCGAATCATGGATTAAATCTTACGAACTTGAGTGAAGTCGAGTTCCAGCGGAGTTTCGCGGCCGAACATGGAAACCAGCACTTTGACTTTGCCGCGCGCGCCATCCACCTCAACCGCTTTGCCCTCAAAACCTTTGAATGGGCCGTCCCCGATTTTTACAGGCATTCCGGGCTGGATGTCAATAGTGTAAGTAGGATCTTCAGTTGTGCCCATGCGTTTGACCAAATTTTTAACTTCTTCTTCGGACAGCGGGGAAGGGGTGGTGCCGGTACCGATAAAGCCTGTGACATTGGGCGTATTGCGCACCACATACCAGGAATCATCAGTCACCACCATCTCCACCAAAACATAACCCGGGAAGATTTTTTCTTCCACCACGCGGCGCTTGCCGTTTTTGATTTTGATTTTTTTCTCGGTCGGCACGATGACATCAAAGATTTTATCTTGCATGCCCAGCGTGTTGATACGCCGTTTCAGGTTATGCGACACATTTTCTTCGTAGCCCGAATAAGTGTGGATGGCATACCAGCGGCGGCCGAGTTCGAGGGTTTGTTTGGCCATATTTAAATTTGGATTATTTTGCGGGGATGGTAAAGCCGGTGTCAGTCGAGTTCACGATGACTCCGCCGCCGGTTGAACCATCTGTGGGAACGGTTTCTATATTGGTAATATCAAGTCCCGGGGGAGTTTGTTCGGTGGGCGTGACCGGTATGGTCGGCACGGCATTATTTTGTTTGAGCGCGAGTGCGGCATCCACCACTTTGCCCAAGCCAAAGTCCAGAGCCGCAAAAAAAACGGCAACCGCCAGACTGACCGCGATCACCAGGGTGCTATAGCGGAGGGTTTCTTGCCTGGAGGGCCAGGAAATTTTGCGGAGCTCGGCCTTGACCGAACTAAAGTAATTGATAAAGAAATTCAGCGGGTTCATATTTTTAGTTTTCTAAAAAGCCCTTCCCGGGCTGGTGAGCACCGTATCATGAATAATGAAATCCGGCAAGCCGAGCCAGTCACCTCGGAATTATATCGGATTTGGTTGGTTCTGACAAAGGATTCTTAGTTCATTGGCTGGCGTCGGAAGCGTTGCGCGGAAGATGGTTAAAATGTAATATGACGCGTGTATGTGGTTTATCTTTGCGATTTCCAATGCCTTAGCCGAGTCTTTTAAAGATGTTTTTGGCAAGAAAGGCGCGGATCGTTTTGACGCGTGCACGCGTGCTTGGGCGCAACATTTGTTTGCGGCGTGTCTGCTCCTACCTCTGGCGGCTGTGGTGGTCGGAGCGCCATCGTTCGACCGAACATTCTGGATGGCTGCAACCGGCAGTCTGGCCATAAACACCGTGACATCGATTTTGTACATGCGAGCGCTGGCTCTCTCTCCGCTATCTCTAGTGGCGCCCATCGTAACGCTTACGCCGGTTTTTTTGTTAATAACTTCTCCGTTGATTAATCGCGAGTCACCGTCGCTCATGGGGATCATCGGCGTGTTGGTGTCAGTGGCCGGCGCATACTTCCTTAACGCGGGTGAACGAACGCACGGTTGGTTCGCGCCGTTTAAGGCTCTGGTTAAAGATCGGGGTTCGCGCGCCATGTTGCTCGTGGCGCTTATGTGGAGCGTGTCCGCGCCACTGGATAAAATCGCGGTTCAACATTCTTCTGCCTTGTGGTATACGGCCACGATCAATGTAATGCTCGCATTAGTTTTGTTACCGCTGGTAATTCGCGGCGGCAGGATTCGCCACGTCATGACCGCTTCGGGCCTGCGCACGCTTTGTCCGATTGGAATCATGTCCGGAATTTCAGTGGCCTTCCAGATGACTGCGCTATCCATGACCCTGGTGCCATATGTGATTGGAGTGAAACGCACTTCCGGATTGTTTGGAATTATTTGGGGCAAACTTCTATTTAAAGAAACTAAAATTCGTGAGCGTTTGCTCGGTGCGCTTATTATCGTAATTGGCGCGATTTTTATCCTTTGGGCCACGGCCTAGAGTGTATTTCGGATTTGAATGCGCCTACATTCTAGTTCAAAGCGCAACACCTTTCATTAAACACCTCTTCGGGGGTTAGATATTTGAGACACTTTCTAGGACGAGTATTTAGGAATCTCACA
>JAGVIJ010000013.1 GCA_020056125.1 bacterium
AATCGCCACGTTGCTCATGGGCAAAAATAAACCCTCTTACGTTCCGCACATCGATAGCGGCGCCGTGGTAAAAGTTAAAAACGCCGCACAATTGGTTTTAACCGGAAAAAAGTGGGAGACTTTAAAACATTTCCGCACTTCGGGTCGTCCGGGCGGGTTAAAGGCCACTTTAGCCTCCACGCTGCGTGAGACAAATCCGGGAGAAGTTTTAAAACACGCGGTCAAATTCATGTTGCCGAAAAATAGCACGCAGGCCGTGCGTTTGAAGCGGTTGATTATTGAGTAAAATTTTATGACAGATAAACCATCCAAAAAAGACGCCGAACAGATCGAGGATCAAGACAAGCAGACTGCGCCTAAAGTTGCGGCAAAAAAAGTGACGGTTAAAAGAACCGCCAAAGTTGCGGCAATTCGCAAGGCCGCGGTCAAGGCGCCGAAAGCCGTTGAGGGAGAAACAGCGGCCGGTTCGGTTGAGGATGCGAAGACCGTACCCGAAGGCGCGGCGATAATTGAGGCGCAAGATATGGCGGCCGCGGCGCGCGCCAAAGGCGGTTCAGTGATTCGAGCTGTGGGACGTCGCAAGCGTTCCATCGCGTGCGTGAGTTTGATAAAAAATGGCAAGGGAGCTGTGACGGTCAACGGCCGCAAGATGGAAGAATTTTTTGGCACCTTTGATTTGCGCACCACCGTGATGGCGCCGCTTAAGACCGTTGGGCAAGATACAGCCGTAGATATCAGCGCCAAGATTGTGGGCGGCGGAATCCGCGGACAAGCCGATGCTTTGCGCCACGGAATCACGCGCTGTCTGGTTGAGCTTAATCCAACTTTTCGTACGGCTTTAAAAAAACAAGGATTTTTAACTCGCGATCCGCGTGAACGAGAGCGCAAGAAATTTGGACACAAGAGCGCCCGCCGCTCACCGCAGTGGTCCAAACGTTAAAGAAAAAAATAAACATCTCGCATTCGCGGGATGTTTTTTTGATTTTATGAGGGTTGAGCAAAATCCGCCGCGTGTGTAAGATTGCAAGATATGCGTGTTGCAATCGTGGGTACGGGTTATGTGGGTCTGGTATCAGGCGCGTGTTTGGCCGACCTCGGCCATCAAGTCACGTGCGTTGATACGGATGAAAATAAAATCACCAAACTCAAATCCGGAGTCATGCCGATTTTTGAGCAAGGTTTGGAAGAACTAGTGAAGCGCAATGTTCAATCCGGCCATCTGTCATTCACTTCGGATTTTACAACCGCCATCCCGGGCGCAGAAGTTATTTCCATCGCCGTGGGTACGCCGTCAGCTGAAGACGGAAGCGTAGACATGCAGTTTATTGATTCAGCCGCAGGCATGATCAGCCGTTATCTCTCGAGCTATGCTGTGATAGCCACCAAAAGCACGGTGCCGGTCGGAACCTGTGAAAGATTGACCCGTCTTTTAGCGCAGGGGACAACTCAAATTTGCGACGTGGTTTCTAATCCGGAATTCCTGCGCGAGGGTCGAGCGGTCTATGATTTTTTGCATCCGTCGCGCATTGTGATCGGCGCAGCCAGTCCGCGGGCGGCTGATATCATGTTGAAACTTTACACACATTTGGATTGTCCCAAGTTAGTCATGGATCAAAAAAGCGCTGAACTCTGCAAGTATGCGTCAAATACTTTTTTGGCCACTAAAATCAGTTTTGTAAATGAGATAGCGCATTTATGCGAGGAGGTGGGTGCGGATATTGAACCTGTGGCGCGCGCCATGGGTTTGGATCCGCGCATCGGCAAGGATTTTTTGCACGCCGGATTGGGCTGGGGTGGGAGTTGTTTTCCCAAAGATGTCCGGGCTCTGCATAAGCTAGGCCAATCATTGGAACGGCCGTTGCCCGTGGTAACCGCCTCAATTCAAACCAATCAGTTGACGCGACAACGCGCGGTTGAGCGATTGGAGCGTGCGCTCCTAACTCTCCATGGCAAAAAGTTGTGCATGTTGGGCGTGTCCTTCAAGGCCAACACTGACGACACGCGAGAATCGCCGGCCATGGATTTGATCCGGCATTTTGTGGAACGCGGCGCCAAAGTTGTTGCTTATGATCCGGTGGCTCGGCCGGATTTTGGTTCACTGGGACTATCTGTGAATCAAGTGGATTCACCGTACATCGCGGCACAAGGAGCTGACGCAACCGTGATTGCCACTGAATGGGAGGAGTTCCGTAATCTGGATTTAAAACGGCTCAAAGAGGCTATGGCCGGAGATGTGCTGTTTGATGCGCGCAATTTGATTGATCCGGATTTAGCTCTGCGCGAACGATTTAGATATTTCAGAGTCGGCCGGGTATTTTAAGTTGGAGTGCGCGCATACATCATTTTGACAATCGAATGAATCTTTAGTTAGATTAACTGACGCAGTGACAAACAAAAACCAAAATCGATAAGGAGAGGGAAATGGCAGATAAACTTTTTGGAACAGATGGTATCCGCGGCCGTGTGGGTCAACCCCCGATGGTGCCGGAAACCATTTTGCGCGTAGGCTACGCCATCGCTCGTGTGCTCGGCCGCGTGTGTCCGCGTCCGCGCATCATCATCGGCAAAGACACGCGTTTGTCCGGCTACATGATCGAAGCCGCGCTCCAAGCCGGATGTTTGGCTGGCGGCGCATACGTGTGGCCGACCGGCCCGTTGCCCACGCCCGCCATTGCGCATCTCACGCGCACGCTGCGCATGCAAGCCGGCATCATGGTGACGGCTAGTCACAACCTGTTCGAGGACAACGGGGTCAAGGTGTTTGACCCCAATGGGTTCAAACTTCCGGACGAAACCGAAGGGGAAATCGAACAAGAGGTCGCTTCGGGCGTCTGTGTCCAGGCTCCGGGCAAGGCTTATCGCATGGAGGATGGCGTCGGCCGATACAGCGAGTACTGTAAAGGCACGATTCCGTTTTCCTTGCGTTTGCCATCAGCCATGAAGATCGTGGTGGATTGCGCGCACGGCGCCATGTATCACGTGGCGCCTATGTTGTTCCGAGAGCTGGGCGGCACGGTCGTGGCCATCTACGACAAGCCGGACGGTCGCAATATCAACCAGGGGTGCGGTGCGCTTCATCCCGAGGTGTTGGCCGCGGCCGTGCTCGAACACAATGCCCACGTGGGTGTTGCGTTCGATGGCGACGGAGATCGCGTCATGCTGGTGGACAGTCGCGGGCGCATCTACAACGGAGATCAGCTCCTCTACATCATGGCCGCTGACGCGCAGAAAAAGAACAAGCTGTGCGGCGGCGTGGTCGGCACGCTCATGAGTAACGTGGCGCTCGAGTGCGCGTTGGCTGAGATCCATGTTCCGTTCACTCGTTCGGCTGTGGGCGATCGGTATGTGCTCGAGACGCTGCACGCGCGCGGCTGGCAACTGGGCGGTGAGGCCTGCGGACACATCGTCATGCTTGATCGGCACACCACGGGCGATGGTTTGGTCTCAGCGCTCCATATCCTGGCCATCATGGCCGAGACAGGGCTTTCGCTGGAGAAGTTGGCCGAGCCGATTCAGCTCTTCCCCCAACGCACGATCAACGTGCCCGGTCGTCTGAAGCTGACCGCGCGCCTTCAGGAGAAGATCGACGAGCTCAATCGCGAGTGCAATGGTCTCGGCCGCGTCTTCTGCCGCCCCTCGGGCACTGAGCCCGTGACCCGTGTCACAGCAGAGCACGAGGATCGGGCAACAGCCGAGCGGCTCGTGGCAGCGGCTGCCTCCTTGGTCGAGCAAGCCATGGGCAAGGTTCCTTCGTAGCGTTCTTTCTTCCGGCTCTCTCGACTCCGTCCACGGAACTCGATCCTTGGTCGGAGTTTTTTTATTTCCACCTTCTAGCCTTTAATGTCATTTAACCCTACAATATAACGCATGCCCTACGGCGCTAAGATTGCCAAAAACGCGGCTTGGCTTATGTTCGCCACTTCCGGTCAAAAATTGGTGGCGTTTTTTGCATTTATCGCCGTGGCGCGCTTGCTGGGCAAAGAGTTGACCGGCGTGTATTTTTACGCCATTTCCATCACCTCAATCTTTGTCACGCTGTCGGATTTGGGCATGACACCTGTGGTGATCAGGGCTATCGCCGGCGATCGAGCGGATAGCGCACGACTGTTTAGCGCCGCCATCCGCGCCAAACTTTTTTTATCCCCGGTAGCTATTATCGCGGCTTTGGCTTATGCGATTTTTTTCGGCGCTGATCGCGTAACTTTAATCACTGTGGCTATCGCGTGTTTGGTCATGACCGCAGATACTTTTCATCTGGTGCTCTACGGCGCTTTGCGCGGTCGGCAAAATCTCAAGCCCGAAGCTGTGGGCATGTTTCTCGGGCAAGTCATCACCGCCACCCTAGCTGTATCAGCCGCGTGGTTTGGATTTGGACCAGTCGGTTTGGCCGCGGCGTTGTTAGCCGGAAGTTCGTGGAATGTCATTTGGGGTATTTGCCAAATCAAAAAATTTCAAATCTCATTTGCCGAGGCGCGGCGCAAAGATTTTAGTCAGTTGGCGCGCGAGGCTCTGCCGTTTGGCATCGCCGGCATCTCCGTAAAAGTTTATTCGTACGTGGACAGTTTGTTTCTCAACATCTACCACGGTTCAGCGGCCGTGGGTCTGTATGCGGTGGCATATAAATTAACTTACGCCTTGCAATTTCTGCCCATAACTTTTACCGCGGCTTTGTATCCGGCGCTGGCTGCGGTGTATGCGCGGAAGGAGCGCGATGAATTGCGCAATACATTTCTCGGTTCGTTGCGCCTTATGGCCGCCATCAGTTTTCCCATCTCCGCCGGATTATCCGCACTCGCGGCGTACATTATTCCTTTACTCTATGGCCAGGATTTTGTAGGCGCTGTTCCGGCTTTTCAGATTTTACCCTGGGTGCTGATTCCGATTTTTTTGGATTTTCCCATCGGTTCATTGCTCAATGCCTCGCATAAAGCGCATCTCAAAACCTGCGCCATGGTCGCGACCATGCTCATCAACTTTACGTTGAACGCAGTTTTGGTTCCGCAGTTCGGCACAGTGGGCGCGGCTTGGGCCGGAGTAGTGAGTTTTTGGTGTTTATATTTTATCGGCGCATATTTTTCCCGCTATGCCTCGGGCGGTGTGAAATATTTTATTTGGCTGACCGTGCGCAGTTTGTTCGCGGCGGCGGTCTCTTGGCTGGTTTGGGATGCGGCCGCGCAGTATTTTCCGCTTATTTTAGCGGCAATTATCGGCGCCGCGGCCTCAATTTTATTGGGATTTTTAGTTGGATTTATTCGCGCGGATGATATAAGGTTGTTCACCCGCCATTTGCGGCCGGGTGGAAAAATGGAGCTAGTGCATGAATAAACCACTGATCACTTTGGTCACGCCGGATTATCCGCCGGCGCGCGGAGGCGTGGCCAGATATTTATCAAATTTAGTTCGAGCCGCTCAAGGTCGGATCAATGTTGTGGCGCCTGAAAATTTTGAATTTTTTTGGCGCATGTGGCCCAAGTGGTGGCCGTTGGTTGGTTTGTGTCGCGAACAAGGCGTAAGCGGTCGGTTGGTATTAGTGAGCCATGTTTTTCCGGTGGGCACGGCCGCGTGGCTTAGCCGACTGTTGGGCGGCGCGGAATATGCCGTGATATTCCACGGGCTGGATCTTCGTTTAGTCAAAGGAACTTGGAAGCGCTGGTTATTTCGCCGCATTACCGAGCGCGCTAAATTATTGATTGTAAATAGTCGATCCACGGAAAAAGATTTATTGCTTCTCGCGCCGACCGCTCGGCCACTGATTTTAACTCCGGGAGTTGAAGCGGCTCCGCCCGTGTCGCGTGAACAAGCGCGGAGCAAACTTAATTTATCGTCGGACAGTCAGATCGTTTTATCCGTAGCTCGCTTGGTGCCGCGCAAGGGGATTGATGTGGCTTTGCGCGCCATGTCGTTGCTCAATTTCGAACTTCGAACTTCGAACTTCGAATACGTCGTAGTTGGTGATGGACCGGATCTTGAACGTTTGCAAAATGTGGCGCGCGACCTGGGAATAAATGTGCGGTGGATTCGCCATGCGGAGGACGAGGAAAAATGGTTGTGGCTCGCGGCCGCTGATGTATTTTTGTTGCCGGTGCGCGATGTAGGCGATGATGTGGAAGGGTTTGGAATAGTTTTTTTAGAGGCTGGACGAGTCGGCGTACCGGTGGTGGCTGGTAAGAGCGGCGGCGCCATTGAGGCGGTGCAAGCAGGCGAAACCGGTTTGCTCATAGATCCGCATGATGTTGAGCAGATTGCGCAAGTAGTTAAAACATTGTTGCAAAATCCGACTTATGCGCGGGACATGGGAGCAAAAGCGCAAAAGAGAGTGCAGGCGGATTTTGATTGGAACTCGCGTTGGCATTTGTTAGAAGAAAATTTAGGTTACGGGCTACAGGCTTCGGGTTGCGGAACTTCGGACAAACTCGCCGTGGTTATTCCTTGTTTTAATCATGCTGATGTTTTGCGACGCACGCTAGAGAATATTTGCCATCAAACTCGTTCGATTGATGAGCTGGTCATTGTGGACGATGGATCCACTGATCATCCGGAGTTGGTGGTAAAAGAATTTGTGAGCCGCTTGCCCATAAAATTTATTCGGTTGGCGGAAAATCGCGGTGCGCCGTATGCGCGTAATCTTGGCGCGCGCGAGACCACAGCGCCAATGATTTTATTTTTGGATGCGGACGCAGAATTTGTACCCGATGCTTTGCGAACTTTGACATCTGCGCTCGAGGCTCAAGCGGACGCGGATTTTGTTTATTCCAATTTTTTTTGGGGCGCCAAGCGTTTCCGCGGCCAGCCATTTGATTTTGAAGCGCTGAAGCAGCGTAATTTTATTCATACCTCGTCCTTGATCAGGCGGGGCGCTTTTCCGGGCTTTGACGAGAGTTTGAAAAAATTTCAAGACTGGGATTTATGGCTGACCATGGCGCGGCGCGGATCAAGGGGCGTGTGGATTGATCGCGAACTTTATCGTATTCAACCGCGTCGTGAGGGCATGAGCCGTTGGTTGCCGCGCGCGGCTTTTTGGATCCCTTGGTCGCGTTTAGGATTCGTGCCCAAAGACTTGACTAAATACCGCGAAGCTGAGGAGATAGTTAGGAAAAAGCATGGAATTTGATTCGAATTTCGAATATGGCATTGATTATGAAAGATTTACGGATTGTAATTGTTACTTGGAATTCAGAGCAGAGCATTGAAAAATGTTTGAGCTCACTTAGAGATGCGTGCCAAGGTTTGGTTTGGGACGCGGTGCTGGTGGACAACGCTTCAATCGACACGAGTGTGGAGCGGGCGCGGCGTTTGGTTGAGGCGCAGGGATTGCCCGTGCGCATCGTTCAGAATCAAAAAAATCGCGGCTTTAGCCGCGCGTGCAACCAAGCTCTGGCGCCGGCTGATGCGCAGTATGTTTTATTATTGAATCCGGATACGGTTTGTCCGGCGCTGGCGCTATTTCGTTTAGTTATGATTGCGCAGGCTTGTCCGCACGCAGGCGTCTTTGGTCCGCGGCTGACTTTTGCGGATGGCCGCGTACAGCCGAGTGTCAGGCGTTTTCCCGCGTTTTGGGATCAGCTGGGGATTTTATTGAAATTGCCGCACCTGCTGCCGTGGCTGCCCATGTTTAAACGTTATTGGGCCGCGGACTTGGATGTGCGGCGCGAACAAAATGTGGATCAAGTCATGGGCGCGTGTTTTTTAATTCGGCAAAAAATGATTGAACAGATCGGCGGATTAGATGAGCGATTTTTTATTTGGTTTGAAGAAGTGGATTATTGCCGGCGAGCGCGCGCGGCCGGTTGGGATGTGCGTTATGTGCCGGTGGTGAATATCGTGCATCATGGCGGACAGTCTTTTGCGCAAGTCATAACCGGACGCAAGCAGAAAAATTTTCTTGAGAGTTTGGTCAAATATTTTGAAAAATGGCACGCGGGTTGGCGCGCGCGTTTGATCAGTTGGTTTACGCCGGTAGCGCGGCTCTTGGTTTGGCTGACCGGGCGCGGGGGAGTTGAAGGGGCTGATGAATCAACCGAACACGCCGGCGCATCGCGCGAGTGGATGCTTTGGATATTTGGAATTTTGGCGCTGGAGTCATTTTCTTTAGCGTTTATTTTTTGGCCGGTGGGGCGGAGTTTACTGTGCGGCTTAGCTGGAATTGTTTTATTGGCGCTGACCGTGGGAAAACCGGATTTAGGTTTGGCTGTAGTTTTATTGGAACTGCTCATCGGCTCCAAAGGCGCGCTTTTAAAAATTCCGGCGGGTTGGAATTTTGATCAGGGTACTTCGCTACGCATGGTTTTTTTGGGCGCGTTCATGCTGGGCTGGACGATCAATGCCGCGGCATATTGGCGGCCGCGAAAAAACATTTGGCGCGCGGAAATTTTCCAAATACTGAAAAGGCGCGGAGCGTGGATTGCGCTGGCGCTCGTTTGTCTCTGGGCGTTTTTGCGTGGAGCATGGTTGGGCAATGCGCTGTTACTTAAAGATGCCAACGCTTGGGGATTTTTGATTTTATTGGTGCCGGTTTTGGATCTAGCCTCCCGCGCGCCCAGAGAACTGCTCAAACACTCATCTCAAGCTTTGATCGCAGGCTTGTTGTGGTTGCCGCTTAAAACCTTGGGACTGTTGTATGTTTTTTCGCACGGCATAAAATCTTTGTCGCACCCTTTGTATTTGTGGGTCAGGCGCACAGGCGTGGGCGAAGTAACGCTGGTGACCGGAAATTTATTTCGTATTTTCATGCAATCGCAAATTTATGCGTTGGCCGGATTTTTAGGCGGCGCCGCGAATTTAATACTCGCGGACAATTCAGAGTCCCGAGTGCCGAGTTCCGAGTGCCGAGTCTCGCGAACCAAATCTAATAACAAAATGATTTGGGTTTTGATGTGCGTCTCGTCAATTTCAATTTTGATCAGTTTGT